>JAYTXK010000395.1:0-5202 GCA_043743005.1 Ignavibacteriota bacterium | reverse complement strand
CTTCTTTTAGATAATGGCAATTTGAAAAACCAACAATATTCAAGAGTAGTTGAATATAGAATAGATGAAATTAATAAAACTGCAACTAAGGTTTGGGAGTTTGTTCCAGATCCAACTTATATGGCTTATGCAATGGGTAGTTGCCAGAGATTGCCAAATGGAAATACTTTTATAAGTTTATCAGAATTTGTTTATGAAGTTGATAAAAACAATAAGTTACTTTTTTATGGTGAAATTGGAGATAATGCTTCTACATATAGAACTTACAAAAATGTTTATAATTCTTCTGCTATTAGTAAAAATATTTCAGCAAGTGGCACTTATAATTACACTGATTTAAATAACAACACAAGTACAACTTTATCTATTAGCAGTATATCAAATTCTGGTAGATTATCTGTTGAAAAGCATTTTTATAGACCTCAAAAGTATTTATATACAGATTTTACTCCTTCTAAAGAATTAAATTATAGATGGGTAGTTAGTGGAGAAATACCTACTCTGACAGCAACTATTAAAATAAATACTCAAGATTTAGTTGGATTTAATTTAGTAGATACTTTTATGATTTATCAAAGAGATGGAGAAAACAATGGTAGTTTTAGTAAGTTAAATACTTCTTATGTAGCCTCTACAAAGACTTTAGAAGCAACTATTAAAAAAGGTGGCGAATTTATTGTTTCAAACACTAAAGCATTACCATATATAGCTCCTTTTTTGAAAAGCCCACTTAAAGAATCTTTGTTTAAAGGGGACTCACTTTTGAAATGGAATGTTTCGATTGGTGCAGAAAAATACAAAATACAAATAGATACTAATCTTAAATTTAATAATCCGTTAATTGATACTTTAACCTCTTTATTAAATTATAATTTCTTTAAGTTTGAAAAAGGAACAACTTACTATTGGAGAGTAGCTGGAGTAAATGTATCTGATAATTTCAATAGCCCTTGGTCAGAAATTTGGAATATAAAAACTCCAATGTCAATTCCAAAATTATTAGAACCCTTAAATGCCTCAAAAAACGTTTCTTTCAATAGTGGTAAATTAAAATGGAACAAGGTAAAATCGGCAAATTCATATTTATTAGATTTATCAAAAGACATTAATTTTACAAATAAAATAATAAATGCTTTAAATGTTACCGATACAAGCTATTTATTTCAAGAATTAAACCCTTACACAAATTATTTTTGGCAAGTATCAGCTGTAAATGGCAATGAAATTACCAAACATTCTACAACATTCAGCTTTATTACAACTTTACCAGTTCCTAAGCTAAATTATCCTTTAAATAAATCAGTTGGGATTTCAAATTCTGATGTTTTGGAGTTTGAAAAGTTTCTAGTAGGTAACTATTATCAATATCACTTAAGTAAAAGCATTGATTTTAAGATTGTTGAATTTGAAAAAACAATAAGTATAAGTCAGGAAGCAAAATTTACTAATTTATCGAGTTTAACTCGCTATTTTTGGAAAGTTAGATGTATTACAAAAAGTGATACAAGTGCTTGGTCAGAAATATTTCAATTCACAACTGGAATACCTACTCCAAAATTATATTTACCTTATAATCATTCAACCAATGAATTTTTAAATTGTAATTTGAAATGGACAAAAACTGAAGGTAACAAAAATTGTGAAGCTAATTTAAGTGAAGATAATTTGTTCTCTAATTCAAAACAATACTTGTCGGATTCAAATCAAATAATTGCTAATAATTTAAAACCAAATAAAAAATATTATTGGAAAGTAAGAGCAAAATCAGATGGTGGAGATGGTATATGGTCTGATACTTGGGATTTTACCACTGCTCTAAGCAGTACTTTAACTATTCCAGAATTAATTTATCCATTAGACCATTCTAAAGATATTGAAACAAATCTAAAATTTAAATGGAAGGTTTTGACTAATATTAATAGTTACAGGATTCAAGTTGCTTTAGATTCAAACTATGATAATATAATTAATAATTCAAATATTAATTCAAATGAATTTAATATTTCTAATTTAGATAGCAATACAGTATATTATTGGAGAGTACAGTCCCAAAATATAGATGCAGTTAGCCAATGGTCAGAAACAAGGTCATTTATTACAAGTACTTCAAACTTTGTATCAGCACCTATTTTATTTATTCCTCAAAATAATGTTACTCTTAGTACAACAAAAGTAAATTTTAAATGGGCTAAAATAAAAAATGCAATTTCTTATGATTTGAAAGTAGCTGATGATATTTTACTTTCACAAAACACAATAAATATACCAGATTTAATTGATACTACATATATTCAAATATTAGAGAATAATAAAACATTCTACTGGTCTGTAATTGCCAAAAATAAATTTTCAAATTCTTCAATCAGTCAAGTATTTAGTTTTAAAATTGATGAAAAAAGTTTAGTTGAAGATTTTGAAAAAAGCAACATCAAAATTTCTAAACTAGGAAGTATTTTAAATATTGAAACTCAAGATAATTTTAATATAAATTTATCTATTTTTGATTTGAATGGGAAAGAATTGGACTTTGCAATAATCAATTATAGCTCAAATAGTAAACAAATTCAATTGCCAAATGAACGAATAATGTTTCTTAAAATTAATTATTTAAATAAATCTTATCTTTATAAAATAGTAAACATTAATTAATAGAATTAAAAATATTCTTGATTACGGGGCAATTTATTGTCCCTTTTTTATTTTTTATTTTGTTACTAAGTTTATCAATGTTAATTTATAATTATAAAATTTAATAAATTGAAAAATAAAATATAATATGAGTTCAGAAGCAGCATCAAATACCAAAAAACTACTTTGGCAACCCTCAAAAGAGAAAATATTACAAACTAATATGAACAAATATAAGAATTTTCTAAGTAGAAGATACAACTTAAATTTTCATAATTATAGTGAATTGTATGAATGGTCTATAAAGCATGTAGATAAATTTTGGGAAACAATTTGGATTTATGGTGAAATATATTCATCAAAAAAATATACAAATATTATGAACACTAATTTTGGTAAATTTTTAAAAATACCAAGACCAAAATGGTTTGAAGGAGCTGAACTTAATTTTGCTGAAAATTTATTAAAATATAGAGATGATAATAATGCTTTAATTAGTTGGGCTGAAAATAAAGAACCAGTTTATATAACATATCGTGAACTTTACGAAAGAGTTGCTAAATGTGCTGAAGGATTAAAATTATTAGGTGTAGAAAAAGGGGATAGGGTAGCAGCATTTATTACAAACATACCCGAAGCTGTAATTTGTATGCTTGCAACTTCATCAATTGGTGCAATATGGAGTTCTTGTTCACCTGATTTTGGTTTTGAAGGTGTGTTGGATAGATTTGGTCAAATCAAACCAAAAGTATTAATAGCAATCAATGGTTACACATATAATGGTAAAGACTTTCCAACTGGTGATAAAATTAAGCAAATCACTCTCAAACTTGAAGGATTAGTTAAAACAGTAATTATTAATAAGATTGAATCAGCAAGCCCAAGTGGAGATAAATATATGGCTTGGGAGAAACTTATCAATAATGAAGCAGTTGAAGTTGAATTTGAGCAATTACCTTTTGATCATCCTTTATATATAATGTATTCAAGTGGTACAACTGGTATTCCAAAATGTATTGTGCATGGGCAAGGTGGTACTTTATTACAACATTATAAAGAACTTGCTTTGCATACAGATCTAACAAGGAATGATACAATTAGCTATTTCACTACTTGTGGATGGATGATGTGGAATTGGCTTGTAAGCTCATTAAATATAGGAGCAACAATATTTTTATTTGATGGTAGCCCATCATTTCCAGATTTAAATATACTTTGGGGAGCTATTGAAAAAGAAAAAATCACTGTATTTGGTACAAGTCCTAAATTTCTTTCAGCCTGCCAAAAAGCTGGAATATCACCAAGAGCAAACAACAATTTAATGTCATTGAAAGTAGTGTTGTCAACTGGTTCACCTCTATCAAAAGATAATTTTGAATGGGTTTATAAAAATGTAAATAGTAATGTTCAATTATCTTCAATTTCTGGTGGTACTGATATAATTTCTTGTTTTATGCTTGGCAATCCAATGCTGCCTGTATATTCTGAAGAGATTCAATGTAGAGGACTTGGAATGAAGATTGAAGCATTTGGACCAGAAGGACAAATTCTAACTCATGAAAAAGGCGAATTAGTTTGTATGGCTCCATTTCCTTCTATGCCTATTTACTTTTGGGAAGATGAAAAAGATGAAAAATACTATAATGCTTATTTCAATAAATTTAAGGGGTTTTGGTATCATGGGGATTATATCGTTATTACTAGACAAGATGGAATTATTGTACATGGTAGGTCTGATGCTACTTTAAATCCAGGTGGAGTGAGAATTGGCACTTCAGAAATATATCGTTTGGTAGAAGGAATGGAAGAAATAAAAGATAGTATTGTTGTTGGGCAAAATTGGCAATCTGATGTAAGAGTAATATTATTTGTTGTTATGCAAGATAATAATGAATTTAATGATGATTTAGTTAAAAAGATAAAAGATGTAATTCAAAAAGGTGCTACTTGGAGGCATGTTCCAAATATAATAAAACAAATTACGGAAGTACCTATTACAATTAGTGGCAAAAAAGTCGAAATTGCTGTAACTAACATATTAAACAATGAACCTGTAAATAATGAGTCTGCCTTAGCAAACCCATTATCATTGGATCAATTTAGAAATATAAACTTGGAAGAAGAGAAAAAACCTGCCACTCCAATTTTAATCACTGAAACTAAACATAAGACTGAAAATGATTCAATTTCATTAGAAGATGCAATAAAACAAGTTGAAAATACTACAGATAATTAGCAATTCATATATAACTAATTTAGATATAATTAATAAATTTAAATTTTTATTAAAAATAAATATACTTATTCTTCACCATTTCAAAGCATTGAAAGCACTTTCTGCAATTTCATTGGCATCTTTTGCTGAATTAGCAATAGCAGTAATATGTCCCATTTTTCTTCCTTTGCGAGAAGATTTTTTGTTGTAAAGATGCAAAAATGCTTTAGTTTTATGCACTTCAACTGTATCTTTTGGCACTCCTGTACCTTCTCTTTCGCCAAGTAAATTTATCATAACAGCATTTGGCAAAACTAAGCTTGGATTGCCCAAAGGTAAGTTCAAAACTGCTCTAATAC
>JAYTXK010000394.1:0-2817 GCA_043743005.1 Ignavibacteriota bacterium | reverse complement strand
TACATAACCAGTTAGCAAAACATTTTCAGTTAGCTTGTATCGTTTGATATATCTTATATGGTTTTTTCTCATTAAACCAATAAACCTAACTTCTATATTGTTTTTGGCTTCTGGATTTTTCTTAATATAATTAGAAAGTGCTTTTAAAAAAAATTTTGGAGTTAAATCATCAGGGAATAAACCACTATGAGTAATAACAAACTTTTTATTATTCACTTTTGATTTGAATTCAACATCAAAATCTTCTTTGTCAAATCCGTGTGAAATTATATTTATGTCATTGTGTGTTAGTAGTTTGTATCTTTTGAGTAATAATTCTTTCATATACCTTGTAGTAACAACTACTCTCGAAGATTTAGTTAATACACTTAGTTCTAATTTTTCAGCATACATTTTATGAAAATATGTAGCATAAAAATAAAAAGCATTATCTACCCAAAGGTCTCTATAATCTAATACATAAGGTATATCATATTTTAAAGAAAGTTCCTTTGCAATCAAAAAATCAGTAAAAGGAGGTGCAGTAGAAAGTATTACGTCAATATTATTTTCTTTTATAATTTTGTCAGCTAATTTCAAAGCTGATTTTTTCCAAAATATTCTACTATCGGGTTGAATGAAAGTTTGAGTTATCATCTTCCTAAGTTTTTGACCGAAAGTATTTGGATATTTTAATGCACTATTATCTTTCTTTTTAACTAACTTAGTTATATCTTCATTTGTTCTATAAATTTTAATTTCAGGTATTTCTTCAATAAGAGTTTCGTCAAATGCATAGTAAGCACCCGGAGAAGCAGTTAATACAATAGGATTCCACCCAAATTGAGGTAAATATTTGACAAATTTAAGAGTGCGTTGCACACCACTCAAGCCCATTGGTGGGAAATAATAAGCAATTACTAAAACGTTTCTATTCATTTTGTCCAAGTATAAAAGTCAAAAATAGCAATTAAACATAAAAAAATCCTCACAAAAGAGAGGATTTTTACTAACATTTTAAATTATTTATAATATATAAATAGAAATAAAGATTTTGACATTTATATTTATATTTGAATTAGTAAGATAGAATTTTAGATAAATTCGGATTTGTTAATATTAATTTAAAATTATAGATACATAACAACTAATGATTTACTAATATCTTTACATATTTAGTAGAAACGCCATGAGATATTTTTACAAAATAGATACCATCTGGTAAATCTTGAGTTTGAAGAGTAAGCTCACCCCTCATAAAATCAAATTCCCTCATACTTGGATTAATTTTGCATTTTACTTTTACTCCAAATAAATCATATATTTCAATATTTCCAAGCTCAAATTTGTAAAGTGGGCTATAAATAATACCTATTTTAGTAAAAGTATTTGCTGGCAAGGGGCTTGGGTTCAAAGTAACCAAATCAGTAATTTCTTCAATTTGTGATTCGACTGAAGTATTTGGAGTTTCATCTATATATTTATAGATGTTCTTGTATAATTTATCAATTAATTGAGTGCTATTAGAAGAAATTAAAATAGTATTATTAAAAACAAAAGCATTGTGCAAATCAGTTTTAATGTATGGGCTTTGTATTTGAAAAGCTTTATCTTCATAATATATTTTATTATAACTTGTGAAATAAAATTTGTTTTTAAAGTTTATTATTTTACTAATAGACAAATTACTGAATTTGTAAAGTAGCTTTGAAGTACCATTTTTAATTTCATATATATAGATATTAGTGTCTTGTTCCATTGGAAATAAATCATCTTTTCTTAATAATATTATTAATTTATCATCTAATACCATATAGTCATTAATTCTAAATCTGTTGAAATCATTAAATATTTTCTTATCAAGCCAAGTTTTACCATTATCTGTAAATTCTTTCAATATTACTCTCGATGAGTCATACAAAGAACTAGAATTTCCATTTATTTTTAAAGTATGATATCTCATTTCCCTGCTTAATATTTCTAAATTATTATCACTATTTAAATAAATCCCATAAATATAAAGTGAGTCAAACTTTTGAATATTTGTTACATTACCTTTCAAATCTAATGTATATAATTGAGATATTATATTATCAAAGTCATAATTAGTAACAGAAAAATATAAAGAATCTTTTAATTTTATAATCTTTGTTATATTAAACATTCTTCTTAAATCAACAGATTTTTTAATGAAAGTTTTGCAAGTATCTAAACTAACTATTAAATTATTTTGATATACTTCTGCAGAAGTGAAATCATAAACAACATTTAAGAATATAAAAACACCTTTTTCATCAAAATAATTATAACCTAAAAAAGTAGTACTATAATCTGAGATTTTATCAAATGTATTATTAATAGGTTGCCATGTACTACCTCCATTTGAGGTTTTATAAAATTGTTTTAAATTAGTATATGCTATACCAAATTTTTCATTAGCAAAATTAATATTAATATCATAATTTATATTATTTGTTCTTATCAAGCTCGATACTAATTCAAAAGTTTCTGCATTATCAAAAGATTTCAGAATTAGTTTATCTTTACCATTGATAATTACTAAGCTATCATTAATATTGCAAATAGAATTTATAACAAATTGATTTCTATTCTTAAAATTTGTAATATTATTTTTTAAATTTATATTAAAATTAATTCCATCTTTTGAAATGCTATTTACTCCAGATATTCCAATAGTGTCACTTATTATTGCATATAAGTTTTCATTATTTGAGTAAAGTTGAGTATTTTTTAATTCTGAAATTGAATCCCAAGATTTACCGAAATTAGTTGACATAAATAGTAAGTTTTTGTTTACAACATAAAGTGCTTTTTTGA
>JAYTXK010000393.1:0-5475 GCA_043743005.1 Ignavibacteriota bacterium | reverse complement strand
TATTTTACAATACTTACTTATATAATTTGATTCAATATTAATATTATTTGTCCTTAAATAAATAAATTCTATAAAGTTTTTATAAAGTAAAAAGTGTTTTTCTAACATGATTTACTTTATAGAATTTATCATTATAATATTTTATAATTACATTTCTATCAAATAACCGTCAAATAAAAACTCATTGACATATATAGACTTAGGTTTTAGCAAATAGCTTTTAGTCAAATAACTGTCAAATAAATTTGAATCTTGCTTATTTTATGCCAAATCTAAATAAACTGTGAAAATATTCTCTTTCTCAATCATTTCATACACTTTTATTAATCTTGCTTAACCAATTTTAATCTTGCTTAACATTTATTGTTTCTTAAACATATACAAAGCATTAATATCACGTAGTTTTGTACTTTGCTTTTCTAATAATTTATTTTCAATGAAAGCATTCAAATAGCTACGTACTGTATTTTCATTTATTTTTACATAAGAAACTAATTCATTAAGAGTTGCTTGATGATAATGAAATAAGTAAAAGAATACTTTTTTTTGAGTTTCATTGTAAAGCTTCCAGTTTTTTTCAATTTTTCTAAAAACAGAATCATGAATTATTTTTGAGTGTCCACTACTTTTGTTTCTTAAAGTTAAATAAATAGTTCCATTTCTTTCGTGATATTCAGGTACAGAGAGCATTGATTTTTCCATTGACTCGTAAATTCTAGACACACCTTCATTCAACTGTCTTACATAACCCAAATCCTCTAAAACTCTCGCAAGTCTTGGGTTCCTTGCAAATCGTTCTGTTTTTATATTTTCTATTGTTACTTGTGCTGGCAAAGGACCACTATTACTAAATTCAAGACGGTTATCAAAATGTTTAATATAAATTACATTTCCTTGAACATTATATGAACGATGGCAAAGAGCATTAACAATTCCCTCTAACCATGCTTCCTCTGGATATTCAGGCACTTTTTTGAATTGACCTGTTTCCATATCTAGAAAATAGTAATCTTTAAAGGATGCTTTTAAAAATGTTTTGATTTCAACTATTAACTTTGGGATATTATTTTCAAATCGCTCATCCTTTACTACATTGTGACTAACTCCTGTTAAAGCTTCTGTTCCTTCATATCGAATATATCTAACAGATGCAGAAGTTATATATTTTTCAGGATCTTTTGTAAACAATAAAGCTGATGATTTTTTAAAGTTGTATGTATTATCTTTTTTAATTGCTAAGTGCCGTTTCACAAGTAGTTCAAGAAAATCTCCTTTATAGTTTAATTTAGCTTTGTACTCATCAAGTAAGTCTTGGTCAAAATCTTCTTGGTCAAGATCCTTTACAATTTCTTCTTCAAATCTTCTAATCGATTTATCATATTCCAGCTTTTTAATTTGATCTCTGTTTAATATTCTATTGGTGTCATGTACTCTTAAGAATACATTCTCATTATCTTTTCGACAAAAAATACGTTCCAACTCTTGCTCTACATGGAATACAAATATTAGATTCCCATCAATTTCAATTTCTTCTAGTTCTACATTGCAAGCAGGCTCGATAAAGTCAAAAACTAAAGTTATATAATTGTTTAATTTATTCCCTAGTGAGTTGAGATTCTCTATTTTGCCAGAATCAGATACTCCAAATACAAGAATTCCACCATCAGCATTCAACATGCCGATGAGTTCATCTGCTATTTTGGCTGGTTTAATATCTTTTTCTCCAATACCTTTACGTTCAAAATATTGATTTTCAGTCTGTATTTGAAGATATTCAATTGTAATCATTGTATTTATTTTTGACAACGATTTACTCATTTTTTAACCTTGCTTATTAATGTATAAATCTTACTTAATATTAAATATGTGTTTATAATCAATCACTTACAATAGATTTACTAACCTTGCTTAATAGTTTATAATCTTATTTACTTACAACTAATACCCAATTCTAAAACTAATTCTAACAACTCCCCTGAAAATGCTTTTTCTAAAATACTTTTTCTAAGCTCTACTAAATTAGCTATTTTTCTCAAATAAATATCTTCTAGTTTTTTAGTTTCAAAACTTAATGCATCTAGTTTTTGTACGATGGTTTGTTGTTCCTTTTTAGATTTTGGAAACCAAACCATTTCACCATGTACATTATTTCTATTCAAAGTTGGCACTCCTGCACCAGAACTATATTTACTTAAATCAAATTGTTTTAGGAAAAAATAAACAAAACGTTCATAATTCCCGTGAAACTCTTTTATGTAAAGAGCTGTATTAAGAGGCCAATAATCTTCTTCAATAAAATGAACATTCCCAATTGTTCCGCTACGTCCTGTTGCTACTCCAGGTGCCTTTACTTTCCATAAATCTATTCTATCTGTAATTCCATTTGAACTTACTAATGGATACATACCTTCATTTCTTGAATGAGTTGGTAAATCAAACCCCCTTTGTAGAACACATACATCCCCCAACTTCTTCTCTTCCCAACCTTCTCCTTTATTTTCAAATACTCCATTTAAATAACTTTCAAAAAGTTCTTTTACATTTTTTAAGTTTCTCTCTGCGTTTACTTTTGCTTTATCAATAAGCTCAAATGCTCTATCTAATATTTCTACTATCCTTTGTTGCTCTTGGAGTGGCATCCATAAAAAAGGTTCATTTTTATAATCCTTAAAATAGATATGTGGAATGGCTGCACCTGCAACATACTTTTTAAAATCAACCGACATCAAAGTATAATTCAAATAATCCAAATCAATATTTTCTTTTGGGAGAATATATTGAAGCGTGCCAATAATAGAAGTAAATGCACCCATTTTTGTAATTCTTCCAACGCCTGAACCATCTTTTACAATAGATAAATATGGTTTGTCTCTATGATAAAAACTCACATTTTTAATCAAACCACTTGCACCAAATATTGGATAATCACCTTCATCATTCGCTAATTTATTTTGTGAAACATTTGAAGATGCACTTACACAAACATCCCCCAACTTTTTTACTTCCCAACCTTGCTTCATATCATTTCCATTATAGAATTTAAAATTATTTTATTCTCATTATCTAATTCTTTCATTTCATTTAATATTTCATTTGGGCTTCTTAATTTTATTTCATCTTTAATATTTGGATTCTTTACACTTAAGTCATAATTATTATTTTGAATTTCATTTATATTTAAATTCCAACTTTTTTCACTTTCAGATTTTGAATTTTGTAGAGTAATAAACTCTTTCATATCATTATCATTTAGTGGGTTTGTTTTACCCATACTTCTTTGAGGGTTTAGTTGGTAATACCAAATATTCTGAGTTTCTTCTCCTTTTGTAAAAAATAGAACAACTGTTTTTACACCTGCACCAGTAAACGTACCAGCTGGCATATCGAGTATAGTATGCAAATTACAAGTTTTTAGCAAATGTTCTCTTAAACTTTGTGAAGCGTTGTCGCTATTACTTAAAAATGTATTTTTAATTACAATAGCTGCTCTTCCACCACTTTTTAAGCTTTTAATAAAATGTTGAAGAAAAAGAAAAGCTGTTTCACCAGTTTTAATATCAAAATTTTGTTGCACTTCTGGTCTTTCTTTACCACCAAAAGGAGGATTAGCTAAAATAATATTAAACCTATCTTTCTCTTGAATATCTCTTATATTTTCACTCAAAGTGTTAATGTGCATGATATTAGGTGCTTCAATACCATGTAAAATCATATTCATTATACCAATTACATAAGCTAAGTTTTTCTTTTCTTTTCCATAAAAAGTTTTACTTTGCAAAGTATCTAAGTCATTTGTTCTTAGCTTCTCTCTATCTTTAGTTAAATACTCATAAGTTTCACATAAGAAGCCGGCACTACCACAAGCACCGTCATAAATACTTTCTCCAATTATTGGTTTTGTTACCTCAATCATTGCTCTAATTAATGGTCTTGGTGTGTAATACTGTCCTCCATTTCGTCCAGCATTACCCATATTTTTAATTTTAGATTCGTATAAATGACTTAACTCATGTTTGTCTTTAGAGCTTCTAAATGGTAATTCATCAATTAAGATAATTATTTCTCTTAAATTATAACCACTTTGTATTTTATTTTTGAGTTCACTAAAAATCTCACCAATTTTATATTCAATAGTTTGAGGATTGTCTGCTCTTTGTTTAAATCCTGCTAAGTATGGAAATAGCTTATGATCAACAAAATCTACAATATCTTTTCCACTCAATGATTTATGAATGTCAAGTTTATTTTCATTTGTTTTAGGCATAGCCCAATTAGCCCACCTATATTCTTCATCTAATATATAATTATAAGTTTTGCCATGAAGTAAAGCAATATCTGCCTTGTCTTGTTCTAATTCATCTAAATAACGAAGAAACATAACCCATGAAGTTTGACCAATATAGTCTAGTTCGCTGTCAGCACCTGAATCTTTGTACAGAATATCGTCTATATTTTTAAAAGTTTGTTCAAACATTTGTTTTCAAATATTAATAATATTAATAATTACAATTTGCCATTCTACAATTTAACAAAATAATGTAACTTTATCTAATTACAAATATATACAGCACCACGACATAAATTATCTTACCTTTTGTATAAACAGTATATTCTGTTTTATACACCACCAAAAAAAACATTTTCCTAACTTTTATATTATTCTTTAATGTACATATAGCATTTATTTCAAATGTCTATAATGTATGAAAAAGAGTGGAAATATGTTTGATTTTTGAATAAAATTGTAAATATCATTTTGAGAGTATTTAATCATCATAAATCTATGAAATATATGTACTTAACTTGAAATAATGCTTGTATTTGTTGGTTATTTTATGTATTTTTGAACTATGTTTTTAGCGCTAAAAAACACAATTAAGTAACTGAATTACAACCACTTAGGTAATACTAAAATGAGTAAAAATAATAAAAACAAAAACACTTCAAAATCTAAAAAAACAGATGAAGTAATTGAGGAAGAAAACCTTAATAATATAGAAATTGAAGAAAATGAGCAAATTCCTTCAAATCAATTTGAAGAAGAAGTTGAAGATTTAATGCCATGGGAAGAATTAGATTCTAAAACTGGTGAAACTGAATTACAAGCTAATTCAAATTTAGAAAAACCACAAGAGAGTAAAGAGAGTATAGAATTAGCTTTAAAACAAAAAGTAAAAGCAGTTAAAAGATCTATTGAAAATCGTAATTCATCTTTAATTTTAAAAAAGCAAAATTGTGAAACTTGGCTTAAACAAGCTGAAGAAAGAGATTTGAAAGCTAAAGCTGAATATGACAAAAGAAAAGCAGAAATTGAATTAATGATGAAGAAAACAGAAGAAAGATTTCAGAAACGAATTAATAGAACTCAAAAATGGTGGAGAGAATATACCGAAAACTATAAAGTCAACCAAGTAATGAAAATTGAAAAAGACTTAGAGCTTTTGAATTCAGAACTTGCAAAACTTGAATCTAAGT
>JAYTXK010000392.1:0-13013 GCA_043743005.1 Ignavibacteriota bacterium | reverse complement strand
CAGAATTTAACTCAGTGTACATTCTATTATCTAATTTACCATAACTCGAATTACCCATATTCAAAGCTGTATATCCACCATTATTTGTAGGTAATTTTTGTTTGATAATATCTGCTTGAATAGTTACTCCAAGATGATTTGCTTGACCTGTTAAGTCTGAAGCTGTATGGTAATCTTTATCTTTTTTGAATTCATTATTTCTAATATAACACCAAAGAACAGTAGCCATACCTAATTCGTGAGCATACGCAAATGCTTCAGCAACTTCAACTATTTGTCTTCCACTTTCCTCAGAACCAAAATAAATTGTTGCTCCCACAGCTGCAGCACCCATATTATAGGCTTGGTCTATAGTCCCAAACATAATTTGGTCAAATTTATTTGGAACTGTCATTAGTTCATTATGATTTATTTTTACAATGAATGGAATTTTGTGTGCATATTTTCTTGAAACCATTCCTAAAACACCAAAAGTAGAAGCAACAGCATTACAACCACCTTCGATAGCTAATTTAACAATATTTTCAGCATCAAAATAAATTGGATTTTTAGCAAAACTTGCTCCAGCACTATGTTCTATCCCTTGATCAACTGGCAATATGGATACATAGCCAGTTCCACCTAATCTGCCATTATTAAACATCCATTCTAAATTTCCTAAAACTCTATTATTTCTATCAGTTTGCATAAATACTTTTTCGACAAAATCGTTAGAAGGAAGTATTAAGTTTTCTTTTGAGATTTTTGGATTTTCAAATCCTAAATAGTAGTCTTGTTTATCGCCAAGTAGATTTTTGATTTTATCAAACATTGAAGCACCTTTTTTTTGTAAAAGATTTAATTATTATTGTTAAATTACATCTGCAAAATAAAGAATTAATATATTATTTTATCAGTATAAATGAAAGTAGTTATAATTTTTATAGTTTTTTTGATTAGCCTATCAAATTCTTTATCACAAAGATGCAATGAAAAACTTCTATTAGATGGAAGTGAACCTTATGTGAGTTGTGGATTTGATACTACATATAATTGGTATGCTATTACTTCACCATATACTAATAAAATAAAAGTATATATTAATGATGATTTTATATCAGAAGCCTTAGATAATATGAAATTACCTACTTTTTCAGCTGACGGAACTAAATGGGCTTTTGAAGGAACTCAAAATGGAGTTTCTAAATTATATACTAATGATACTACAATCAGTATTGGAAATTACAATATAGGGAATTCTTATTTTTCATATAAATCTAATGAATTAGCATATTGTTATTCAAATGATGCAAGCGATAATATAATCTATAGAGGTAAAAAAAATATTGCTAATAATAGGAACTCAGATGTTTTTTTAAGTTCAAATGGGAACCAAATTGCATTTGTAGTAAAATTAGGATCAAATGAAACTCTTTTTGTAAACGGAAAGGAAATAGCAAGTGATAAAGATATAATACCAATTGGATTTTGGGAAACAGGAGAATTTGTTTATGTACAATTTGATGGGATTCAATATGCACTTTATATTGGTCAACGCAGATTAGAAAGCAATAAAAGAGATATTCCAAATGTTAAAATTAATCCTGAATGTAATTTTATTGCTTATTCTTATATTACTTTATCTGGAATTTCATCTGTTTCAAGCTATTCTGATAAATATTATGAGCCATCAAGTGGAAGACCTTATGATTTTATATATAATTTAGTAATTCATCCTTATGAAGAAATGTTTGCATATTGTGCTGGTGAACAAAACAAAGTAAATGTTGTTTTCAATAATACTGCTTATCCAGCTGGCAATAGTATTGCAGTACCAAAATTCACTTCAGAAGGCAAAGAGCTTTTCTATGTAGGATGTGAAGATAATAACTGTTTTGTAAATATTAATGGAATGCAAACCAAATTAAAAGGTTCATTTACTTCTGAAGGAATGTTTTTGATGAAGGGTGGTAGCAAAACTTTATCATATTTGACTTCAACTAACTTGGTATTGATGAACTTAGAAAATAAAATGATGCATGCAGGCAAGATGATGGACAAGCTTTTGTCTATAAGGTTTAACACAATGAAAAATCAATACGAAGCCTTGGGAATAATAAATAATTCAATTTGGCTTTTATATTGTCAATAAAAATAATATTAATACGTTGATAGCTGACTTATCTAAATTTTACCAAAAATAATTATATAATTCTTGGTAAATCTTACAGAGTTAGTTATCTTTGTAAGATTTTTTTGTAAAAAGCAAAGAAATGTTAAAAATATTTACACAAAGTTTAAAAAATGGAACTCATCAAATTGAAATATTTGATGATGTAAATAATTTGAATTGGGAAGCTACAGAGTTCTTTGGTGAAGTAAAAGTAATAGGTAAAATATCTAAAGTAGATAATAGAATGACTCTAAGAGCTAAAGCAATATGCAATGCTAAGTTGATATGTGATTGGTCTTTAGAAGAATATGACTTTCTTGCTGAGTCTGAGTTTGAATTAGAAATAATTGAATCTTTAATTTTAGTAAAGGAATCTGGAACTGAAATTGATGATAACAAAGTAGTAATCCAAAAAGAAGATAAAGATTTGGATATTTCTCAAAGAGTATATGAAGAATTGGTTTTAGCACTTCCAATGAAACGAGTATCTCCAAAATTTGATGGAATGAGTTTTGAGGAAGTATTTGAAAAATACAGTGTTAGCTCAAATAAAAAAGTAGAAGAAAATAATACTCACCAATTATGGTCTGTATTAAAAAATATAAATTTAAATTAAGTTTTTGTATTAAAGGTTAAACAATGCCACATCCTAAACGAAGAATGTCTAAAACTAGAACAGCTAAAAGACGTACTCATTATAAAGCAATTTCAGCTACAACTACATTATGTCCACAATGTAGCACAGCTAAACTTTCTCATACTATTTGTCCTTCTTGCGGCTATTATAATGGTCGCCAAATAGTGAATGTTGATTAATTTAGATTTCTTATTATAATTTGCCGAAATATACATCATGGCTAATAAATGCTCGACAATAAAATTTATAAGATTGCATTAGATGCGATGGGTGGAGATTTTGCACCCAAAAGTGAAATAGAAGGCGTTATTAGAGTATTTGAAAAAAATTACACTAAAGACCAGCTTGAAATTATCTTTGTTGGTAAAGAAAGTGTTATTAAAGAAAATTTAAAGAAATATGATGTTTCTAAAATAAATTATTCAATTGTAAATGCTGATGAAGTAGTAACAATGAATGATGATGCAACTGCTGCAATTAAGAATAAAAAAAATTCTTCATTGTATATTGGGACTGAATTGCATAAGCAAGGAAAAGTAGATGCTTTTTTATCTGCTGGTAATACTGGTGCAATGATGTCAACTTCAACTGTTTTACTTGGTAGGATCAAAGGAGTTAGCAGACCAACTATTGGCACTTTTTTCCCTACTATCAATGGCACTCCTACTCTAATCTTAGATGCTGGAGCGAATGTAGATTGCAAAGCTAAATTTTTATATGAATTTGCTATTATGGGTTCTATCTATTTTAGTGAAATGAATAATATAGAAAAACCAAAAGTTGCCCTACTAAATATTGGTGAAGAAAAAAGCAAAGGCAATGAAGTAGTAATTGAAACTTATAAGTTGCTATCAGAAAGTAATCTCAATTTTATTGGTAATATCGAAGGTGGTGATATTTTCCATGGCAAAGCTGATGTAATAGTTTGTGATGGTTTCACTGGTAATATTATACTTAAATTTGCTGAAAGTTTTTTAGGCTTTTTAAAACTTTCAATTAAAAACTATGCTCAAAAAAGTTTTATTAAAAAAGCTCGAGTTGCAGTAATGGTGCCTACTTTAAAAGAAATTCTTGCTAATTTTGATTATCAAGATTATGGTGGAGTTCCTTTATTAGGTGTAAATGGAGTAGCTATGATTGGTCATGGCAAATCGACTCCTAAAGCAATTCAAAATCTTATCTTAAGATCGATTGAAATAATTGATAAAGATATAAATAACAAAATTGGAATAGCTTTAAGCGAAACTAATTCAAAAATCACTAACTAATCTTTTTTTATGCCAGCTACAATTACTTCAATAGCTCATTATTTACCTCCTGATGTATATACTAATGATTATTTTGCAACTTATTTGGAAACAAATAATGAATGGATAATGAATAGAACTGGAATTGCTGAACGCAGATTTGCTAAAGATGGTGGTACTTCTGATTTAATTATTCCTGCTGCAAAAGAGTGCATAGAAAAAAGAGGTATTGGACTTGAAGATATTGATTGTGTAATAGTAGCTACTGTTACTCCTGATCACATGTTTCCATCTACTGCTGCACTTGTTCAGCACAAATTAAGGCTGCCTAAAGCTTGGGGATTTGATATTTCAGCAGCTTGTTCTGGATTTTTATTTGCAATTGTTACAGCTTGCAAATTAGTTGAAGCAGGTGGTGCAAAAAGAGTCCTACTATGTGGAGCTGATAAAATGAGTTCTATATTGAATTTTAATGATCGTTCGCAAGCAATACTTTTTGGTGATGGAGCTGGAGTTTGCATTATTGAAAAATCTGATGATGAAAGTTTGGGATTAGTTGACCAAGTATTGCAAATTGATGGTTATGGTGGTAAATACCTTCATCAAGTTGCTGGAGGAAGTGTTAACCCTGCTTCTCACGATACAGTAGATAAACAGCAACATTATATATTTCAAGATGGGCAACCAGTTTTCAAAGCAGCAGTAAAAGGTATGGCTGATGTATCTGCTGAAATAATGGAACGAAGTAATTTAACCTCTAATGAAATAGCTTGGCTTGTTCCACATCAAGCAAATTTGAGGATTATTTCTGCTACTGCAAATAGAATGGGCATTGGCATGGAAAAAGTAATGGTCAATATCAATAAATATGGCAATACAACTGCTGGAACTATCCCTATTTGTTTATCAGAATGGTTCCAAAATGGACAAATCAAAAAAGGTGATAATCTAGTATTATCTTCTTTTGGAGCTGGATTTACTTGGGGTGCTGCTTTATTAAAATGGAATATGAACGATTAATATTAAATTATGAAAAGTGCATTATTATTTTCTGGTCAAGGCTCTCAATATGTAGGAATGTTAAAAGATTTCTATGACAAAAGCGTTTATGCTAAAAATCAAATTGAATTAGCAAATCAAATATTAGGATTTGATCTTAGTACAATTTTATTTGATGGACCAGTTGAAAAATTAAAAGAAACAAGATATACTCAAGCAGCTTTATTTTTACATAGTGCTATTGCTTTTGATTTGTTAAAAAATAATTTAGAATTTGAAGCTGTTGCTGGTCATTCTGTAGGTGAGTATGCTGCTTTGTATGCAGCAGGAGTAATTGAATTTGAAGATGCCTTAAGATTAGTGAGGCTACGTGGTAAATTAATGTTTGAAGTCGGAGAAATTTTGCCAGGAACTATGTTTGCTGTAATTGGTGCTGATGATGATAAAGTAATTGCTCATTGCAAAGAACTTACTGATAAAGGCAATGGAGAAGTAGTTGTAGCTGCAAATTTTAATTCTTTAGGACAAGTAGTAATTTCTGGTTCAGCTGAATTTTTGAGATTGAATGCAAGTAGCTTTAAAAATATTGGTGCTAAAATGGTAACTGAATTGCAAGTAAGTGGTGCTTTCCATTCTCCACTTATGCAATATGCAAAAGACGAATTAGAAAAAGCAATTGAAGACATTAATTTCATTGATGCTAAAGTACCAGTTTATGCAAATATATATGCAAAACCGTTGACTAAATCAGAAGAAATTAAAAAAGCATTGATTTTACAATTAACTTCACCTGTTTATTGGACTCAAACAATGAATGAAATGTTCAAAAATGGCATCACATCTTTCATTGAGATAGGTCCAAATAAAGTTTTACAAGGTTTGGTAAAAAGAACTTTAAAGGAAGTTGAAATTAACGGATTTGATAAGTTTGAAGATATTGAAAAAAAAATATCGTAATTAAGTAAATAATTATTTATTTTAAAGTTTAATTTTATACAAAAGTGAAAATGAGTTACGATTTTAATGGTAAAGTAGGCATTGTTACTGGTGGTGGCAAGGGTATTGGAAAAGGCATTACAAGTTTGCTTGCTTTTTATGGAGCAAAAGTGTATGTTTTTGGCAGAAGTCCATTAGCCGAAGGAACAACATTTTCGGATAATTCAGAAATTAATGATAAAGTCAAATTTGTTAATTTAGATGTTTCTAATTTTGCTGCTGTTCAGACTGAAATTGAAAATATTAAAGCAGAAAGTGGTAAAATAGATTTTTTGGTAAATAATGCTGGGATTACAAAAGATAACTTATTACTAAGAATGTCTGAAAGTGATTGGGATAATGTGATGAACATAAATTTAAAAGGTGCTTTTAATACTTCTAAAGCAGCTTCTAAAGTGATGATGTCGCAAAGGTATGGTAGGATTATTAATATTGGTTCTATTGTTGGAACTACTGGCAATGCAGGTCAATCAAACTATTCAGCTTCTAAGTCTGGTATGATTGGTTTTACAAAATCTCTTGCTAAAGAATTAGGTTCTAGAAATATTTTGGTTAATTTAATTGCTCCTGGATTTATTGAAACTGATATGACAGGGAAATTAACTGAAGATCAACTTAAAACTTTTGTGGATAATATCCCTTTAAAAAGATCTGGACAACCAAGTGATATTGCTAAAGTTGTTTCATTCTTTATTAGTGAAGACTCAAATTATGTAACTGGACAAGTACTCCATGTAGATGGTGGACTTGCAATTTAATTAGAATTGTTTTTTTTATAACTATTTTTTTAAGGTTTTAAAATGTCTGATATCAGATCACGTGTTACTGAAATTATTGTGAATAAATTAGGTGTTGAACATTCACAAATTACTGACGAAGCTTCTTTTACAAAAGATTTAGGAGCTGATTCATTAGATACAGTAGAATTAATTATGGAATTTGAAAAAGAATTCGATTTAACAATTGAAGATAATGACGCTGAAAAAATTCAAGCAGTTGGCGATGTTGTTCGCTATTTAACTGAAAAATTAGGATAAATCCAAACATATTATAAATATGCCAAAATACAATTTCCCTAAAGTTGTAGTTACTGGTATGGGTGCAGTTACACCATTAGGAAATACATTGCAAGATTATTGGAATGGGTTGATTAATGGAGTTTCTGGTGCAGTACCAATAACTAAATTTGATGCTTCAAGCTACGATACAAAGTTTGCTTGTGAAGTTAAAAATTACGATCCACTATTGCACATTAATAGAAAAGAAGTGCAAAGGATGGATTTATTTACTCAATTTGCTATGTCAGCTTCTGCTATGGCAATTGAAGATTCTGAAATTGATTTTGAAACAACTGATAAAAACAGAGTTGGAGTAATTATTGGTTCTGGAATTGGTGGTATGTGGACATACCATCAACAGCAAGAAAACTTATATTCTAGAAATGGTAATCCAGATAGAATTTCGCCGTTTTTTGTTCCTATGTTAATTTCCGATATTGCTGCTGGTCAAGTTGCAATTAAATGGGGGTTAAAAGGACCAAATTATGCAACTGTTTCTGCTTGTGCTACCTCTTCTCATTCACTTGCAGATGCTTTAATGCTATTGCAACGTGGTATGGCTGACGTTATGGTAGTAGGAGGCTCTGAAGCAGTTGTTTGCCCAATGGGTGTAGGTGGATTTAATGCAATGAAAGCTCTTTCTACTAGTAATGACTCTCCAACTACTGCATCAAAACCATTTGATAAAGATAGGAATGGATTTGTTATTGGTGAAGGTGCAGGAATATTAATTCTTGAAACTTTAGAACATGCTCAAAATCGTGGTGCTAAAATTTATGCAGAACTTGCTGGATTTGGCTTAACTGATGATGCTTACCATCTAACTGGTACTGCTCCAGGCGGTGAAGGTGCTGTTCGTTCTATGAATATATGTTTAGATGATGCTGGAGTTGCTGCTGAAGAAGTTGGGTATGTGAATGCACATGGTACTTCTACTCCAGTGGGCGACAAATCTGAAGCTCAAGCTGTTAGAACAGTATTTGGCAAGCATACAGATACATTATGTGTAAGCTCTACTAAATCTATGACTGGGCACTTGCTTGGTGCTGCTGGTGCTATTGAAGCTATTGCTACCGTAATGGCTATCAAAAATAGTATTATTCCACCATCTATTAACTTGCATAACCAAGACCCTGAATGTGATATTAATGTAGTTGCAAATGTGGCTCTTAAAAAAGAACTTAAAGCAGCTATAAGTAATACTTTTGGTTTTGGTGGTCATAATGCTTCTCTACTATTTAAAGCTGTGAATTAAAATGTCTTTTGAATTAAATACTGCATTGAAGCAGATATTTGAACTAAATATAGACAAGATACGTAACTTATCTAAATCCAATTTCAAGGAGTTTTTCCCTGAAATTGGATTTTTAGTTGATAGTCATAAGTCTGAATTTGAAAAAATCATAAACATCAAAATAAAAAATGCTTCTATTTTTGAGCAAGCTCTCACTCATAGATCTTATTTACAAATAATGAACAATGAAAAGTTCTTTTCAAACGAAAGATTAGAATTTCTGGGTGATGCAATTTTAAATATGGTTATTGCTGAATTTCTTTTTTTTGAAAATAAACTTTTAGAAGGGGATTTGACTAAGATGAGAAGTTGGATTGTAAATAAACAGTCTCTTGCTGTCTGTGCTAAAGAACTTGGTTTAGTTAAATTTATTAAATTAAGCTATGGTGCTGAAGAATCAATCAAAAGAGGAAGTGAAAATATTATAGCTGATGCAGTAGAAGCAATAATAGCAGCAATTTACTTAGACAAAGGAATTAAATCTGCTTCTAATTTTATAATTGAAAAAATGATACCAATCATTAAAAATCAAAGCTTTTTAGAAGATGCTAATTACAAAAGTATGCTTTTGGAAAAAATGCAAGCACTTTCTATCTCTCCACCTAAATATGAAATATTAGAATCATTAGGACCTGACCATAATAAAATATTTGTAATTGGTGCTTATGATGGTGATAGATTAATTGGCAAAGGAATTGGCAAAACAAGAAAATCTGCCGAACAAGATGCTGCAAAAAATTCATTAATTAACTATTAAGTTTTTTAAGTTACAATTGAAATTCTAATAATAAATTTGTGTTTAATTCTTCAATATATTTTTTTACAACTCTATTTAGGCAAAAATGTCAAATCCTCAATATAAAATTGATGTAACTCACGCTGGCAAACCCTTAGGCTCTATTACAATTGAAACTTTTCCAGATGTAGCACCAAAACACTCTAATAATTTCGACAACTTAGTAAGTGAAGGTTTTTATAATGGAACTGCTTTTCATAGAGTAATTCCAGGCTTTATGATACAAGGTGGCGATCCAAATTCTAAGACTAAACCAAAAAGTACTTGGGGATTTGGCGACCCAGCACAAAAGAAAGTACAAGCTGAATTTAATAATATTACTCACTCTCGTGGTATTATTTCTGCAGCTCGTTCACAAGATCCAAATAGTGCAAGTTCTCAATTTTTCTTAGTTACTTCTGATTCAAAATTTCTTGACAATCAATATACAGTTTATGGTAAAGTAATTGAAGGAATTGAAATAGCAGATTTAATAGTTTCTGTACCAAGAGATAGAGCTGATAATCCAGATGAAAAAGTAGAAATGTCAATTACTAAAATTGAAGAAATTGCTGATTAAATCAAATCAAAAAGATTAAAGAAGCTCAGAATTGAAAACTGAGCTTTTATTTTTTATATACGATTTGCTTTTACATTTTATTATTTTCTAAAATTAGATTTAAGATATTCCAAAGCTTTGGCTAATATCATATCTCTATCAAATTTGCCAAAATGTGCCAAATAAGGAACATCTACATCTGGCAAAACACTATTATTACTAATTATATCTCCATTTGTATTCCTTGAATCTGTTATTGATAGCGACATTCCAAAATTTCCAGGTAAAATTACACTTCCACTTTCACCAGCAGCACCAGCAGTAGGCACTCCAAATATTTTACCTAAATTATAATCTTTAACCAAACTCAAAATTGATTCTGAATATCCTGAAGTTCTCTCGTCACAAAGGAAAACAATATCATTAGGTAATTTTAAATTCAATTTTTTAATTTCTCCACCCTGACTAATTCTGGTAATTAATTTTTTATCAGGTTTTGTATAATAGCTAACTCCAATATCTGCAGTTCTTATATTTTTTTGAATTAAATAACCCAATAAAAATTCTGATGTTAAAGAAGTGCCTCTCAAATCAAAGATTATACCCTTAAAAGTCGAATCTTTTCCCATATCAGTTAATACTTGTTTTACTTCTTTGTCTGTATTCCGAGTAAGGTCAATATAAACAATGTTGCTATCTATCTCAGCAACTCTTTCTGGACGAGGATCATTGATAGTTTTAAATAATGAATCTCGTGTTGCTTCTATCTCTTTTGGACCACCCAAAATATGTTTTAAGTTTATTTTGATCTTAGAACCTTTTTTGCCAGATCTAATTTCTGCCATCATCTGAGCATTCCTAAATTCATTATTTGCTCCAGAAGTCAATAAATACTTTTTATCTAAATATTCATTTAAAGGCAAATTATTAATATGAGATACTATATCACCCACTCTAAAGCCACTTGAAGAATCAAATACTTTTGTAATAATTACTCTGTTGCCGAACTTTCTCCATTGCAAAGGTATTGAATAAAATGATTCTGAACTAATTTTCCATAGCCTTGCTTGAGCATCATTTAGTGGAGAAAGCATAGAACGCATAGTAACTAAAAAATCTTCTTCTTTAGAATCTGCAGATGCTTTTAATAAAGCAGTACCTAAAAGTGAATCTAAAGTATTATCACTCATTTTTCTTTTGTCGAAATGTTTTAATAAGTTCCATAAATAAACTACACTTCCTAAACGAGAGAACCTATCATTTGACTCAAAATTATATACACTTTCATAAGGATTTGCTTTGTCAGATTTTGGTAAAGTTGATTTAGCATCTGTATATAAAACCATTGGAAAACTCAAATATGCACTTTTGCCAATTTGTATATTATAGACTTCGTCTAATTTTGGGAAAGTTTTATAACTATTAATATCAGATTTTATCTGAATACTTTTTTTACCTTCATAGAAATCTGAATTTGTAACTTCAATTGAATAACCTGCTTTGTAAACACTAAGTGGAACTTTCCAACCCTTACTAATTGGTCCTAAATCATAATTTTCAAAATCAATTGTATTAATTTTAGTTTTTGATGAACTATCTTCTATAAAATATTCTAAATTATCAAAATTTGCTTGTCCATCTCCAATAAATACAAGCCCAACTCTAATATATTTTGCACCTAATGGTACTTTTATTGAATTTGAATATTTCTCCCAACTATTTTTTTTAGAAGATTTTTCCATAATAGCATAAATATCTTTTTCGTTACTATTAGTATCTTCTCTATCAATTCTTAACCAAATTTGTGCATTACCATCATAACCCAAAGCATTTGTTTTAATAGATGCACTTACTGTAAATGTTTTGCCTAATACCTCTTTTGCATCAATTAATTGGTATATAGCTGCCTCACGAGATTTTTGAGAATCATAAATATTATATATTTTACTTGAGAAAAATCCATTCTTACTGCGATTGTAAATCCCATTGTGCAACCAAGCAACGGCAGAATTATCCATTGCTTCATTTGGTTTTGAATACTTACAAACTTCAGCATTTGATGATATTACAGCACTTGGTGCAATTGGATTAAAAGTAGTAATTAAACTTTTAATCAATTCATTATTATCTTTTGCATTTGATACATTTTTAATTCCATTATAAAGTAAGTTTTCTACATTAGATTTTATTATTTCATCACTTGGATGAAAAAAAGCTAAGTAACCAAATGCTTTTGCAAATGCTTTTAGCCTATCTAAATCATCAAGATCCAAATTTTTAAGTGGTTCAATTTTCATATCTGGTTTAGAAACAATTTCTAATTTGCAATCATCTAACCATGCCATACCTCTTTCAAAAAGTAAAATTCCAAAATTTATTCTTTCTGCATCTTTACTTACATCATATTCAAATGAATACATATCCCAATCATAGTGTACTACTGGTCTATCTTCCAATTTAAATAGGTACCCATCGGCATCATTTCTTAGTTTTTCTTTCATCCATAGTTCCACCCTTGCTGTTGTCCCATTCAATTGAGCTTTTGCATAAGCTGAAAATCTAATTCTTTTACCTCTAAATCTTGTTGCATCAATACTTTGCATAGCAGAACCATAAACACCAGTAGTAGTATCATTCAAATCTCTAGATAGTTCCAAACATTTCAATCCTTGCTTAGGATTTTCGCTACTTGTTTTAATTGAATATCCGTTCTTTGCCAAATTATTTGGCACTTCCCAACCGAATGGAATTTTGCCAACTTCACTTATTTCAAAATCTAAATTTGACTCTTGAAATAAGGTTAGAGCATTTATACTTACTGATAGAATAAGAGTTAAAAGTAAAATGTATTTCATCATAAAAAAAGTATTTCCTAATTTTGCAAAAATGTAATAATATATAAACTCTTAAGAGTCGAATAAAGCACAAAAATAATGAAAATAATTTCAATTTCATTAAAAAACATAAATTATTATTTAATTTGAAATGGAAGTATCATTTTTGAATCGCTTTTTAACAGATTATTATAAATTATTGGTGTGTGTAGTGCTGAAAATTTACTGCAATTGTAACTTATAAATTTATCAAACACTTAAATAAAATCAAAAGAAAAGTTATATGATGGAATACATAAATATATATATTATTATAATAATGTAAGAGTACAAAACAAAATTAAGATGACTCCTTTAGAAATTAAAGTAGAATATTATAAAAACAAAAAATTAAAAACTGTCTAACAAATGGGGGGCACAACATTGAAAGGGAGATGACAGCTTTGCTGACAAAGGTTTTTC
>JAYTXK010000391.1:0-1605 GCA_043743005.1 Ignavibacteriota bacterium | reverse complement strand
AATAGATATGAGTGAATATATGGATAAATTTTCTGTTACTCGGCTAATTGGAGCTCCTCCAGGTTATGTTGGCTATGAAGAAGGAGGTCAATTAACTGAAGCAGTTAGAAAAAGACCTTATGCAGTAATTTTACTTGATGAAATTGAAAAAGCTAATTCTGAAATATTTAATGTACTTTTGCAACTACTTGATGATGGAAGATTGACTGATGGTAAAGGTAGAACAGTTAGTTTTAAAAATACTGTTGTAATTATGACTTCAAATATCGGAACTGAATTTATTCAAGAAAAAATAAATCAAGTAACTGATGAAAATAGAGATGATATCCTTCAAAATGTTAAATATAAGATAATTGACTTGCTTAAAAGAACAATGAGACCTGAATTTTTGAATAGAATTGACGAAATTGTATTATTTAAGCCTTTAACAAGTAAAGAAATCAGACAAATTGCCGAACTACAATTAAAAGAATTAAACAAAAAATTGATTTCTTTGGGTATGACTATTTATATTGAAGAAAGTGCCATTGAATGGGTTTCTAATATTGGATTTGACCCTCAATATGGTGCCAGACCTTTGAAAAGAGCTATTCAAAAAAATATTATTGATCCATTAGCATTAAAATTATTAAGCTCTGAATTTGTTTCTGGTGATAAAATTAAAGTATTTTCTCCAGATAATGGTGGATTTATTTTTGAAAAAGTTTGAAAATAACTTATTTTTGATTAAATTACTATTTAAATATATTGCATTTCATTAATTTTCTGAAATATTTTTACTTTATTTTTAATATGAATTTTAACAACATTTTTAAAGCATTATTAATTTTAGTTTTAACTTTAATTATATCTTGTACTTCATCAAAACCAATTAGGCAAGAAGTATTTGATGGTATTTCAGAAATTAAAAATGGCGAAAAAGCAATCATTAAATGGAAATTTAAAAATGCTAAAAAAGTAGTAGTTGATAATATTTCAATGACTTATGAACCAAATGATAGTATTATTGTATCTCCTGATGAATCTACAAAATATAAAATTACAGCAATGCACGAAACTGATACTGTAAGTTATTTTTGGAGAGTTAATGTAATTGATTCAAAACCAAAAGCAGCTATTAAAGAAATTGAAGCAGAAAAAAGCCAAGAAGTATCAATAAACGAATCTGAATTTTTAAAAGGAATAGCTAATACAGGAAATAATCCATATAATTTAAAAATTATGAGAGTTAATGAAAATGGTAGCGAATTTAATTTCAAAGCTCTTGTATTAGATAGATTTGGCAATTACTTGACTGGATTTAATTCCAAAGAAGAAATCAAACTATTTAATAATTGTGAAAATGCTAAAAATCAAATTTTATTTAAAAATGTAGAAGAAATTGAATTACCAAAAGATACAAAAATTGAATTAGGATTATTAGTTGAAAATTCTTTTAATTCAAATCAAGTAAATGAAATGTTAAGTGAAATTGGAAATAATTTAAGTACTAATTTTAAAGATGATTTTACAAGTATTGCTTATTATAATCACAAATTAAATAGAATTTTACCTTTAGTTACAAATAGTGAAATTCCAAAATTAATAACTGATAAATATGTTAAA
>JAYTXK010000390.1:0-3598 GCA_043743005.1 Ignavibacteriota bacterium | reverse complement strand
TTGACAAAGGTAAAACTTGGAATTTAATAACAAATTCAGCCTTTGGTTTAAAATATATTTGGAAAAACATTCCTAAGCAATTGAGTGATAGCTGTTTGATAAGAGTTAGGAAGTATGATAATCTTAATATTGAGCCAAAATTAGAATGGCAACATACTTATGGAGGTAGTAGTGATGATGCAGCAAATACCTTTCAACTAACGTCAGATGGTGGATATGTAATAGCAGGATTTAGCAGTTCAGTGAATGGAGATATAACATTACCAAAAGGTAATGCTGACTTTTGGGTAACTAAATTAGATATAAATGGCAAAATAGAGTGGCAAAAATCTCTGGGTGGTACTAAAGATGACATAGCAGAATCAATTAAACAGACTGTAGATGGGGGCTATATATTAACTGGATATACTTATTCTAGTGATATTGATGTAATTAGTTCTTTAGCTAGAATGAATGTATGGGTCGTTAAATTAAATTCTTCAGGGCAAGTGCAATGGCAAAAGACATTTGGAGGAAATAATGCTGATATTGCTTATTCGATAATTGAATGTTCAGATAGTGGCTATATATTCACAGGTCAAACTAATTCAATTGATGGAGATATTAATAATACTAAAGGTCTTGAAGATATTTTGGTTGTTAAACTAAATTCTATTGGAAAAATTCAATGGTTGAAAAATTACGGAGGTTCTAAAACTGAAATTGGAAATTGCATAATTGAAACTAAAGATGGTGGATATATAATTGCAGGTGGTACAGAATCTAATGACAAAGATGTACTATTAAAAAAAGATAACAAATATTCAGATATTTGGATAATTAAAATTAGCAATATAGGTAATATTGAATGGCAAAAAACTTATGGCGGAAGTCTTGCTGATATGGCAACTTCTATTTTACAAACTTCAGATCTTGGTTATATTATTAGTGCTTATACTCAATCTGGAGATGGTGATGTAATAGGAAAAAAGAATGATGGAGGTAATAATGATGTATGGATATTAAAAATAGATAAAAATGGAAAATTATTATGGTCTAAAACTCTTGGTGGAAATAATTCTGATGTTGCTTATGATGTAAAGCAAACAAAAGATAATTCTTATATTATTTGTGGTGGTACATTTTCAAATGATGGTGATATTACTAAATTAAAAGGTGGAGAAGATACTTGGATAATAAAATTAAGTGATATTGGCAATTTGGAATGGCAAAAAACAGTAGGTGGAACAAACAACGAATGGGCTAAATCGGTTCAACTTACTGGAGATGGTGGCTATATCTTAGGTGGATTAACAAATTCGAATGATGGTGATATAGATAAAAATAAAGGTAACTATGATTTTTGGGTTACTAAATTCACAAGTGGTGCTAAAATTTTGCAAGAAGATGTTTCTGATAATGTATTTTCAATTGTTGAATATACAGCATTAGTATTAGAAAAAATAATTGATTTTGGAAATGTTATTGTTGGTGCTTCCAAAGATTCATTAAGTATAGAATTAATTCAAAATATTGGAAATATTCAATTAAATTTAGAAAGTATAAGCCATTCTGGACCAAATCAAAATAGTTTTAATATTACTTCAAATACTAATTCATTAAGAATAAATCAAAATGAAATAATTAAATTAGACTTTAAATTTATTCCAAGTAAAATTGGAATACTAACTGATACATTATTTTTTAAATTCAAAGAAATTAATTTAAAAATTGCAGTGATATTGATTGGAAACGGAATAGCTGGCTCATCGCAAATTCAATTAGTAAACAAATTAGATTTTAATACAATTAATTGTACTCTCGATACCACTGTATCTGTAAATATTAAAAATACTGGTAAGTCAGTTCTAAAAATTAAATCTGCAGTAATAGAAGGTGTTAATCAAAAAGACTTTCAATTAAACTCACTATTTCCACAAGATATAATGCCAGATAGTTTGTTCCAATTATCAATTACTTTTAAACCTAATGTTAATGGTCAAAAAACTGCAAATATTAAAATTGAAAGTAATTCCAAAATTGACAATATTTTTAATTTATCAATATTGGGAAAGAAAGAATATATTGATTATTTGGTTAAAGATTCAATTATTAATTTGGGTATAATTGGCTTAAATCAAAAGAAAGATACAATAATATATATTAAAAATTTAAGTTCAATTTATAATGCAATAAATGTAAATATATCAGATCCAAAATTTCAATTAAATAGTTCAAAATTACATTTTAACACTGGTAATTTTGATTCTTTAAAAATTGTTTTTAATGGTAGTTCAGCTGAAGGAATATTTGAAGATTATTTAATTATTTCTGATACTATTTGCAATATATCAAAAAGAATTAAATTTTTAATATCTGTAAAAACAATTTCAGCTACAATTGAAGTTAGTAATATTGATGCTAAAACAAATGAGGAAGTATCAGTAGCAGTATATTTGAAGAATACTTCTAATTTATTAAATTCAGGAGTTGTTGGATTTAGTGCAGAATTAGTATTAAATAATTTAATTTTGTATTTAATTGATAATGTGAGAAATGAAATTCAGGGTGACTCATTGATAATATATTTAGATGACTTGCTTGCAAGCTCTAATTCTAATAATGAAATCGCTAAAATTAAATTTATATCAGCTCTTGGCAAAGTTGACCAAACAGCAATGAATTTAAGAAATGTTAAATCAAAAGGTGCATTATCAGATATAATTCTTAAAAATGGTTTGTTTAAATTAACAAATGTTTGCTATGAAGGAAGTGAAAGACTTTTGAATGGGAATAAGCAAACTAACCTTTTTTCAGCTATTTATAATAAATCCAATGACATTTTAGAGATAATGTATTCAAATGCTGATAATGGTTTTGCAGAATTTAGCTTATTAAACATACTTGGTCAAACTATTTCAAAAATACAACTTGAAAAGTTGCAAAATGGTAAATCAAATATAATGTTGAATAATTTACCAAGTGGTCAATATATTGGTTTGTTTAATACTGAAAGTTATTTTCAATATAAATTAATAAGCATAACAAAATAATTTATTAGTAAATTGCACAGATAAATATATTATAACAAGTGTTTTAGAAATTAGTAAAAGATATTAATTTGCATAATAATTTTTGCTTTTGATATTTTTATACAGTTCTTTACAATTGGCAAAGTGATTAAAGTAAATATCATTTACAATATTTTTTCAATTTAAACTTTCTTATATCGAAAAAAGGTAATATTATGAAAGAAATGAATTATGTAATTTGGCAAGAAGGTAAATACTTTGTTTCCCAATGTCTAAATGTAAATGTTTTTCATTTGGAGAAAATAAAAAGGAAATGGTATAATGTTTTTGGATATTAGAAAAGATATATATGTGAAGTCTGTTTTTATCGAAAATAGATATATTTGTTTAAGACTTCAAAATGAAACAGAATTTAGATTTCCTGCTTCAAAAAATACAAAGCTAAGCAAAGCTACAGATAAAGAATTATCAAATGTAGAGTTGATATGTGATAGCACAGGTTTGCATTGGGAAGACTTAGATGAAGATTTATCAATTTCTGGAGTAATTGAAGGTAATTTCGGATTTTGAATTAGATGATGCTACAA
>JAYTXK010000389.1:0-4834 GCA_043743005.1 Ignavibacteriota bacterium | reverse complement strand
TGGAATAAAATTTGTATCAGTACAGTAAGCAAAGTTACCAATTCTAAAACCCAAGACTTCAAGGTTACCGTGCATATAAGGTATAGGTAAAAGCTCAATTTCGTTTATTTTAATTTTTTCTCTATCAATTAAATTTAAATTTATAATAGGAACTCCACCACCAATTTGTTCTGGAATTTCAAAAGCATAATTGAAAGTTCTTATCATTCCATCTAAAGTTTTTTGATTTAAGTATATAGGAATCGGCTTTTGCAGTATATAATTATAAGCTCTTATTTCGTCAAATCCACCGATGTGGTCGAAATGATGATGAGTATAAATTATAGCATCAATTTTTTTTACTTTATGAATTAACATTTGTTGTCGGAAATCTGATGATGTATCAATCAAAATAGTTGTATCTTTTGATTCTATCAAAACCGAACAACGCAATCTCTTATCTCTAATATCATTAGAAACACAAGTATTGCAATTGCATGCCAAAAGTGGCACTCCAGATGAAGTACCAGTACCAAGTAATGTAATTTTTAATTTTGTCATTATGCAATATAATTGATTTTAATATATTATGAAAACATTTGATAATTTTTAATAGTATTTAATATAATTTTAAAAAATATATTATTGATGGCATATTTTTTGAATAGTATTATATATGATTTCACGCAGAGACTTTATATCACTTTTAACAGTTGCAGGATTAAGCCCTTTAGTATTAAATTCTAAAGAAGCAAAAGATATTGATGGTAATAGAAACAAATATTACTTTGATGAAAATCCTGAGAATTACAAACAAAAATCTTCAACAAGAATTTTGCCTAATGCATTGCGTCCGGGTTCAAAAATTGCTATTACTGCTCCAGCAAGCCCTACTTCACTTGGTGAAATAGCAGGTACAATAAAAATATTAAAAAATCTAGGCTGTTCGGTTGAAGTAGGAGATACTATCAAAAACAAAACTTCAGCCTTTAGGTATTTATCAAATTCTGATGACACTAGAGCAAAAGAATTTATGGATTTTGTTGAAAGAAAGGATATTGATTGTATCCTTTGTGGTAGAGGAGGATATGGAGTTATGCGAATCCTAAACCTATTAGATTTTGAGAAAATCAAAAATAATCCAAAAATAATTATGGGATTTAGTGATATTACTGCATTGATTAATTCTATTTATAATATATCTGGTTTGGTTAGTTTCCATGGTCCTGTTGCATCAACTCCATTTGATAATTTTACATTAGACTATTTTAAAAAGGTAGTTTATCAAAGTGCAAAATTTTCTCCAGTTCAATTTCATAGTGAAAATATAACTATAATTAATAAAGGTGAAGCAGAAGGTAAATTAGTTGGTGGAAACTTAAGAATGTTAATCAGCACTCTTGGCACTCCTTATGAAATAAATACAGAAGGTTCAATTCTATTTATTGAAGAAGTATCAGAATCGGCATATCAAATTGATAGAATGTTAACTCAGCTGATATTATCTGGCAAATTGACTGATTGCAATGGTATTATTTTAGGTCAATTTAAAGATTTAGACAAACGTACTTCTTTTTTCCCTACTAAATCATTTACAATTCGAGAAGTATTAGAACAAGTTATTATTCCCCTCAAAATTCCAGCAATTTATGGAATGCCATTTGGACATATCCAAAATAAACTTACTCTTCCAATTGGAACTCAAGCTGAATTAAATGCAAATAAAAAGAATTTTTCTATAGTTGAACCGTCTGTAATATACACAGTTTAAAGAATTATCTTTATTATTTCAAACTTTATCACTATTTTGTAACAATTCACTATAAAAATTATTTATATGTATTATAAATATAGATTGTTTTGAACTTTAAAATATTAATATTGAAAATAAAATTATTAAAATTAGAAGATTTATGAAAAAATATTTTTACTATATTGCATTATTAACACTTTTCATTTTGTCTATTAACCAATCATATTCTCAAAAGCTAATTGTAAATGGCATTAATGCTACTAATTTTCCAATAGTAACAGCAAGTATATATACTGAAAATGGTTTGGGGCAACCTTATCCAAACCTTAAAAATACTGACTTTAGTGTAGCAGAAAATGGTAAACTAATGAATTCAAGTACAACTCTTACTTGTTCTACTGAACCACAAGAGCTTGCTATTACAATGATTGTTGATGTTTCTGGCTCAATGGCTGAACCAATAGATACAATTAACCCGGTTTATACAGATACAAGAGCAGTTTGGGTAAAAGAAGGAGTGAGAGATTTTCTTGGAAGAATTGATTTTAAAAAGAGAACTATTGCGAGTTTGATTACCTTTTCAACTGCTCCAAAATTAAGACAACCATTTACTCAAGATACTTTCAAATTAAATGATTCATTAAGAAAAACTTACATAGCTGGTACAACTAAGTACGACCCACCATTTTTAGATTCAATTGAGGGAGCAATCCAATTATACAAAAATCTACCACAAGAATTAAGTGATTTGAAGCGGGTAGTAGTCTTTCTAACCGATGGGGACCCTGACCCACAGCCAGATGTAGCAAGATTAGTTAAAGAATGTAATGACAATAATATCCAAGTCTTTTCTATTATCTTTCAAAATCCAATGAATGAAAGTCTTAAAAAAATATCAGATCAAACTGGTGGTAAAGCATTTGAAGTATTAGATAAAAATGATTTAAAAAAAATATATGAGATAATTGCTGCAGAAATTCAAAAAAAATCAGTTTGTAAACTAAGCTGGTTAGCCCCTTTTGCTTGCGACGACAAATCATTCTTAAGACCAGTTGAAATTAGTTTTAAACCTGCAATTCAACCTTACAAAGGAAAATACTTAGCACCAGACAAAAGTATTGGTAAAATTCTTTTTTCTTCTGATGTGGTTTCATTTGGCAACCCAGCAGTAAATAGCCCAGTTTCTAATACATTTTATGTTATTGCTAAAAATTCTCCTTTAACAATTGGTACTTTTGACTTTATTCCTAATACTGGGTATTTTAAGCTATTGAATTATACTTATAAAGGAAATTCTGCCAAAAAAGGTGATGTAATTCCAGCAGGTGATTCAATATTAATAGAAGTAGAGTTTACTCAATTAGCTGATATAAATTTTAGACAAACTAACTTTGTGGTTAATGGACTTCCTTGTCCATACAATAATACTTTATATGGTGGATATTCAAATGTAGTATTAATTGAACCCAAGGGTGGAGAGGTATATGAAACTTGTAATAACATAAATATAAAATGGTCTGGAGTTGACCCAACTACACCAATTAATATTTATTACAGCTCTGATGGTGGGGCAAATTGGGTATTAATTGCTAAAGATCAAGTTGGGTTAAGTTATATTTGGAAAACCTTACCTCCTGCTGGTACTAAATATAAAATCAAATTAGAATTACTTCCAACAAGTCAATATAGATGGGCTAAAAATTTCGGAAATGACAAAAGTCAAATTGGAAAATGTATAACTATGTCTAAAGACCAACTATATCTCTGGACAACAGGCTATTTTGATGGTGCTTCTATGGATATTCAAAATAAAACTTTAACAAGTGGTGGTGATTATGATATTTTTGTTGCTCAGTTTAATACTGCAGGTGATATAGTAAATGCTTATTCTGCGGGTGGTATCGGTAGAGATTCTGCTAATGCAATTTGTGTTGATTCTCTTGGTAATGCTTATATTACAGGTACAATTCAAAAAGATGCTAAATTTGCTGGTCAAACACTTGGAGGAATGCCACAAGCTGGTAAAAGTTATTTCTTTGTAGCTAAATATGATATTTTGGGTGGTGCCCCTTTAGTGAAATACTTTGGAGCTGATAATATTTATACATCTTTTGAAGCATGGGGTACAAAAATTAGATATGATGATTCAAAAGGAAAAATCATTGTTTTAGGTACAGCAAAGAATGCATTGCAATTACCAGCTGGAATTGATGGTATTCCTCTAAATTTTAATCCTGCTCCTGCTCCAAATCAATTAAAGTCTTATGATTTTAATGTTGAATTGACAACCAATATGACAGTTACTGCAGTTAACTCTTTTACTTTAAATTCTGCAAGTTTTACAAATGATTCTTGTAAGTCTAAAGATTTATCACAAACATTTAAAATTGGCAGTTTTACAGGAAATAAAACTTTTGGATCGTTTAATTTAACTTCAAATGGTTCAAACGATGTCTGGATAACTAAATTTGGTAAGAATGTAGGTAGTGTTGATACAAGCAAAAGTAATTTTACAATTGAAACTCCACAATTGGTATTTACAAGTAGTACTTTTAATATGGGTGATGCAATTTATGGTAATCCAAAAGATAGTACTGCTAAATTTATTTTGAAAAATCCAACATTTTCTGATATTGCAATAGATTCTACCAAAATTATTGGTACTGGAAGTGAGTTTGTACTAAAAAATACTTTCACTAATTATATAGCAGCAAAGGACTCTATTGGAATAACTTTTACATTTACTCCTTTGCAAACTGGCTTGAGAAATGCAAAATTTATAGTGTATGGAAAATGTTCGGCTTCAATTACTTTAGACTTAGTTGGAAATGGAGTTTGCAACTCAATAGCAACACCAAATATCGACTTAGGAAAATCTAATTTAAATATAACTTCTACAAATATTTATAGGTCATTATTTACAAATCCAAACCAAGCTTTATTAAGAATTGACCCAATATTTGTGAATGATGTGAATAATGAGTATAAATTTAAATATGTTACTTCTGCTAAAACTGGAGTTCCATATACTTTTACTAATGGTGCTTATGATGTAAACAAAGGTGATATATTAGATTTTGAAATTGAGTTTACTCCTAAAAT
>JAYTXK010000388.1:0-2443 GCA_043743005.1 Ignavibacteriota bacterium | reverse complement strand
TTTTTTCTAAATTGGAGATCTTTAAAAGTAGGGTCGGAGACAACATCATCCAATTCTTTCTTAAGATTATTTAATGCCTCTAAATCATTTACAAAATTTATTTCTTCATCAAAATAATTTAAAAAACAAGCACTTTCTTGATAGAAATTATTGTTTTTTCTAAAATGTTTCATAGTTCTATTATATAACATTTTACCTTGCAAGTTATCTTTTTCTTTATAAGCTAATAATCCTAATGTCGCAATATTTACATATTCATGTTCTTCCAAAGATTTTTTTTTATTAATTAAATCCCTCGATGAAAAGAGATATTCCTTTGCTTCTTCAATCTTATCAGCTTTCAAAAGATAATATGCTTGGTCATTATTAAAAGTTAATTTTTCCCTATCCGTATAATTTTCACCTTTTATCTCTTTTTGTTTTTCACTGGCAGATTTAATAATATCAAATGCAGATGAAGGGTCATCTAATAAAACTCCACTAAGATGTGAGGCCAATCTATATGGGCGAATGGAATAGGGTTCTTCATCTTTCCATTTCAATGCATACTCTAATGATTTTTCGTAATCCATTTCATTCGAGTACCTGTGAGTTCTAATTTCACTAGATTCATTTACATTAAGAAGATTATTAACACTAGTTTTATCTTTTTTATACCATAAAGACTGTGCTAATGAATTCATATTTGGTTCAACCAATGAACAATCAAATAATTTTTCTGATTTTTTATATTCACCTTTAAAGTACTCTACCGTTCCCAAGGAACTTGCAAGTTCTGAAATCTCCTTATCTTTATAATGTTTATCTTTTAATAATTTATGACCAAGGTCAATACCTAAAGTCTTCCTATTTTCAATTTCTGAAAATGAAATTTCAGCTGAAAGTATCTGCGGATCAAACTTATAATACTCGGAATTTTTTAATGTTTTTATTGCCCTTCCATTATCACCTATAAGATTAAAAATTCTAGAAGCATTTCTAACTATAAAACCAAGATTACCGTTTATTTTCAATGCATTTTCAATGCATTTGAGAGATTCATCACGATTATTAATTTCTAAGTAGTTTATTGCTTGATCAGTCCATGTTAAGGAGTCTTTTGACTCAATTTTTAATTTATTATAATTTAGATTTATTTTTTCATCAATATTCAATTCTTGGGCATCCTTATTGCTAAATAACCAATTTAATATTACATCATTTGGATAACTTTTAATAAGATGCTTTTTAATTTCATAGATGTCTTTACTGTTTTTTTGAATTAATGCTTGTGAAATAATATCCCCAGCTAAATCAATATCCTTTGTTTTCTTCCACTCTTCTACTTTTATAGATAAATCTTCATCCTTTAAATTAAGAATTGGCCTCATTTGACTAGCGATTTTTGGAAGAACAACTTGATTCGTTACATTGTGAGTATCAACGTACGTTGTTTTTCTTTCAATTTGAGGAATTACTCTTCTTTTATCTGTATAATATATTAGTCCTGACATTGAATGTATTTTATTTGAATAATTACTTTGTACATAAATTCTTAAATGTGATAAACTGGTCTCGATATCTATATAGGCCTTCACTTTTTGTAATTCGTGCTAATTCTTTTGGATGCCCTCTTTCATCTGGATCAGGGTGACATAATTCTGCAATTATTTTTACGAGGTCCTCTACATTTTTACTTGACAAGGGTTTACCACACTCATTATTTACTGCATTTATTTGTTTTTCGATAACTTGATAAACATTAGAAGCAGCATCAACCATTGTTGGTAAAAATTGTTTCATTTTCCCTTCATTGTGAGGCAAATCCCAATCATAAAAATCTGACATTGATTGTTTTAATAAAAATGTAAAACTCATGTTTGTAAATAGTTTAACAATGACATTACCTACTAAATATAAATCAATTTTTCGTCTATATTTATTCCAATCATCCATATAATATTCTTTGTAAAAAAACTCGGGTGGAGCATATTGTCTCGTAGTATAAATACTATTGAGGTCATTATTTAACTCTTCATCTAAATCGCTAATAAATTTTCTCGCACTACCGAAATCTGTTATTTTAGTTATTTGATCGTCTAAAAAAGGTACTAGATTTGTAGCCTTTAAATCTAAATGCATGATACCATTGTTATGTAGATTTTCTAAGCCGTCGAACACATCAATTAATGCTTGAAATTTTGCAGCAAATTCATCTAAATTTCCATCAGTTAAACAAGTAAGAAGGTTGTCATCTTTTGAATATTCAAGTATGAAATAATCTACTCGTTCATCAATGACACCTTCTTTAAAAAAATAGGTATTACTGTCTAAAACTTTTATTACAGAGTTAATATTCAAGTCACGACATTTTTTTAGCATTGATAGTTCACGCTCGAATTTATGATATAGATGCTTAAATAAGCTACTGCCACCTGCCTTTCTAAGATCACTATAATCAAAT
>JAYTXK010000387.1:0-1754 GCA_043743005.1 Ignavibacteriota bacterium | reverse complement strand
AAAAAATTAGAGACGATAAATATTGAAACTAATTATTTATGACCTTAAGATTTGTAAGAAGTCGGTAGAAGTTTTAAATTCATTTTCAGTTTCAAATGTAATTTTTTCAAAATCTATTTCACTAAATTCAGGATAAATTTCCAAAAGTATTTTCCAAGATTTATCAGTTTGAATTTCAATTTCATGTATTCCTTCGTAAAATCCAGCTCCCCACATTTCACATAATAAATCAGCAACTCTTACGAGTGCTACCAATGCTTTATGTTTTTTAGATGCATTATCAGGAATACTATGATAATAGATAACTTCAGCAAAATCAGCAGGTAATCTCCATTTTTTTGCTAATTCATAACCAACATCTAAATGTGTAAATCCAAATATTTCTTTTTCATATTCAACATCTAATTTTTCATTGTTATTTTCAAGATTTTCTAAAATAACTTTGTAAGCTTCTGAATCAAACTGTATTAAAGCAATCTTACCTAAATCATGAAGCATACCAGCCAAAAATTCTTTTTCATGAAAATTTTTGCCTAAATTATGTGCAAGTGTTTTTGTAACAACACCAACAGATGAAGAATGCCACCAAAATTTATCAATATATTTTAAAATACTTTGATTTTTATTAACTAAAAATTTTGAAAAAATAGATACACTTAATATGACATTTGTTAATCTGTTGAATCCAAGATTCATTATTGCTTGGTTCATATTAGTAACTTCTGACCTACCAGCAAAAAGAGGAGAATTGCTAACTCTTAAAACCTTCAAACTTAAAGCAGGGTCAGATTCAACTAATTTTGAAATTATATTTAAATTAGTATTTTCATTTTCAATTAGAGATAGTATCTTAGTTGCAACTCCAGGAAGAGTAGCTATATCTTGTGTTTTTAGGATTTTTTCTATTACAGTCATATTTTTTTATTTAATTTGAAACAAAAGCTAATGCTTGAGACTTCTCTCCATCCATATAAATATTTAGTTTGCCATTATTAACAAAATGGCTAACATTTAACAACTTAACAACATTTTCGTATTTTTCCACATTATCTAAAAATTGAGATAAACTATTGGGAGTTTCATTAAAAAACAATTCATTAAACAAATTACTTTTTTTATCAGGATATAAAGGTAAATACTTTATATTTGCTTCAACTAAATCTTGAAAGAAATGAGTTCCAAAAGATAATTCAGGTACATAATCGGCATTTCTTTTCGCAACTTCAATTAACATTGAAGTATTGTTTATATCACTATAAATAACAGGAACTCCTAATTTAATATCACCTTTACTTCCCCACCTTCCAGGACCTATTAAAATAAATTTTCTTTTAGGCAATATTTTATTTAACTTATTAATAATAGTGCCAACTTCTTGCATTTCTGAAATTGAAGATAAGCTTGAATAACCAGTTGAATCTACATAAACAACATATTCAATATTACTTACTACTCCATTATTAATAAACTCATTTGCTGAAAATAATATCTTTTCTGGATTTATGTCTTTTGGAATTACTATATTTTCTTCATTTTCAAATTGACTTTGTGGGCGGCATTGTAGTAAGTATAATTTTTCACCATCAGAAGCAAACTCTATATCAACAGGACTTTCATAAGCTTTGCTAAGCTCATTTAGAATTTCTTTAATTTGGCTTATAAAATTAGTTCTATTAACAAGATTATTAAATGTAATAATCATATTATCTTTATTAAAATCAGCCATACTACTAATTGGTTCAATTAACATATTA
>JAYTXK010000386.1:0-8924 GCA_043743005.1 Ignavibacteriota bacterium | reverse complement strand
TTTTAAAAACAGAAATTATTAATCAAGTAGATCATAAACATTTAAATTTAGATGTCGATTTTTTAAATGGTATAATACCAACAGCAGAGAATATAACAGTTTTGTTTTGGAGAAAACTTTCAAATAAGATTACTAATGGTGTTTTGCATAAGATAACTTTATATGAAACAAATGATAGTTATGTTGAGTATTATGGTGATTATATTGAAGTTAATTCCTTTAATTAAATAATAAATAATAATAATGAACGAAAAAACTAATTCAGAATTTTTACAAGTAAAATCTATTAATGATTTTGACACTAATATTAATAATGATTTCATAGAAAATGATCAAATATTTCATCAATCAAATAAATGGGGTGAAGATTTGTTTGATGCTAATGGTAATACAACATTATCTGAAGATGAAAGAATTGAAATGGCAAATCGTCTCGAAATTAAGTTAGAAGAAATGTTAGACATTTTAAGAATAAATAGAAACGACCCAAATAGCACAAATACACCTCATAGAGTTGCTAAAATGTTTGTAAATGAATTATTTATTGGAAGATATACTGCACCTCCCAAGCTGACTGTATTTCCAAATAGGAAAGAAGTGAATGAATTAATTATTTCAAAAGGAATTACAGTTATGTCAATATGCTCACACCATTGGCAAACAATTTCAGGCACTGCTGCAATAGGGTACATTCCGGGTGAATATATTATTGGGTTGTCAAAATTAAGTCGAATTACAGAATGGTTTTGTAGAAGAGCACAAATTCAAGAAGAATTAGGTGAACAAATTGCTGATTTCTTAGAAGATTTACTAAAACCAAAGGCATTAGGAGTAGTAATAAAATCAAAACATTATTGTATGATAGCGAGAGGAGTAAGTGGTGATGAGGACAAATCTGCAATGGTTACATCAGTTATGAGAGGATATCTATTAAGAGAATTAAACTTAAGACAAGAATTTTTAAAATTAATAAATGATTAATTCCTTACCAAATTATCAATTTGAAATGGAATTAATGCCAGAATTTAATATTATAGCTGGCGTAGATGAGGTAGGAAGAGGGTGTTTGGCAGGTCCTGTTTTTGCTGCAAGTGCAGTTTTAAATTTTGAAGAAAAATTATTAAATATTGGTATTAATGATTCAAAATTATTAACTGCACAAAAAAGGAATCAAATTTTTCAATTATTAATAGAAAATGATATTGATTTTAATTTTGCAAAAATTGATTCATTGGAAATTGATAAAATTAATATTCTTCAAGCATCAAAAAAAGCTATGATAGACTCAATTTTAGGTTTAAACACCAAAATTGATTTTATATTAGTCGATGGAAATCAGAAATTGAATATTGCAATCCCACAAAAAACAATAATAAAAGGCGATAGTAAGTCATTATCAATTGCTTGTGCTTCAATTATAGCAAAATGCAAAAGAGATTTATATATGATAGAAATTGTACATCAAAAATATCCTGAATATGGATTTGACAAACACAAAGGATATGCAACAAAAGAACATTTTAAGGCACTAACAAAATATGGCGAAACGGAATTTCATAGAAAAACATTTTTACGTAAATTTTATATCAAACAACTTTCTATTTTTTAATTTATTAATATCTTATATATTTATTATTGGATTAAGCTCTTGTACAGAAGAAACTACAGCAACAAAACCACTACTAAATTTTTATGAATCAGAAGAGATTTTTAAAATAGAACCAGAAGTAAATTGGTCTTATGTTACTGGTAGAATTATTTTATTAGATAAAACAGTTTATAATGAATTTAGCAAATCAGAAATTAGAACAAGCGAAATAAAAGGTTTGTTTTATACAGATGATAAAAATTATGTCGATGCTGGAATCCTAAGAGCTTATAATAGAGTGGTTCCAATAAATACTATAGAAAAAATATATGGCTTTAGTGATCCAATAAATGATTTATTATCAATAGGGAAAGGATATGCTGATACTATGAGTATATTTTACAAGGGTTTAAACATTCCATTTTTTGTTTCTGGGAGTAATCAATTTGAAACATTTAACATAAATGTTAATCCTCCAAAGAAAAAAGTTGAATTTATTCAACCAAAAGATGAAGAAGAAATCGAAACCCAAAATGAATATATAATTAAGTGGAATAGTGGTTCAGATATAACTTCAAATATTAGAATTATTATTTCAAATGGATTAAATAAACAAATTACAATTTTAGGTAAAGATAAAGGTGAATACAAATTAGAGAAAAGCAATATGAACTACTTAGGTACTGGAAAATTTATCATAGAAATTTTGTCAGGGAATTATTCAATTATAAAGCTCAAAACTGGATATTATGCAATTGCAATTGTTGGAAGTAGTTACCAAACTACAGTCTATATAAAGTAGTTTGTTAATTCTTAATACTAAAGTTTATTTAGAATTACATTAGCTAATTTAATACTTTCGCCTTTTCCTTTCTGAACATATTCAAAATTAAACTTTGATATTTCTTGATAATATTCATAATCATTTAATAGTTTTTCAATTATTTTACTCAAACTCTCTTCACTTTCAATGCTTAAAAGCAAATTCAGTTTAAAAAGTTCATTTGCATCAGGGGAATTTTCAAATTTAGGACCAGTAATTACAGGTATTCCATATCCTGCTGGCTCAGATACAGAATGAACTCCAACACCAAATCCACCTCCAATATAAGCAATATCGGCATTAGCATATAAATCTAAAAGTTTTCCAATTGAATCAACAATTATAATTTTATTTTCAATTGTATCCTTAATCTTTTCTGAATTACTAAAATCAATTTCTGAAAGAAAAACATGTTCATTTATTTTCAAACTTAAAGTTTTAATATGCTCTTTTGTTGGTTCATGTGGAACTATTATTAGCTGAATATTATGCTTTACATTTAGATTTATATAAGTTTGTAACAAAATATCTTCATCTTTTTCCCAAGTACTTCCAGCTACTATTACTTTTTTTCTATCAAAAATCGACTTTGGAAATAATGGATTTTCTTTTGATTCTTCAACTTTTTGAATAATTCTATCATTTCTTGTATCAGAAGATTTCATCAATTTATTTGATAAACTTAAAGAAATAAAAAAATTATATTGATCATTATTTACTGAATATAACTCATCTACTAATTCTAAAGTACTTTTATAAATTTGTTTAAAAATAAAGTTTGATGACAACATTTTTGAATTTGTTTTAGTTGCACAAATTAATATTGTTGGAATATTATTATATTTAAGTTCTAATAAATGATTTCTCCATAAATCATATCTAACAAATATAGCAATTGAAGGATTGATTTTCTTTATAAAAATCCTTGCATTTGATTTGGTGTCAATTGGCATATAAAATATTGCATCTGCAAATTTATAGTTTTTTTGATTGTTATACCCCGATGGAGAGAAAAAAGAAACTAAAATATTATAATCAGAATGATTTGATTTTATAAACTCAATTATTGGCTTTGCTTGTTCAAATTCACCCATTGAAGCAGCATGAAACCAAATATTTTTTTTGCTTTTATCTAAATTATCTAAAGATAATAGGGAAGAATTATAATTATTTTCTCTATCAGCAAGCTTTTTGTTAAAAAGTTTGAAAATAGTTACAAGTAAATAGGCAGGTAAAATAAAGAATACATTGTAAATAAAATTTAACATTTGCACCAACTATTAATTTTCATTATACAAATATAGTTAAATTTAGATAAAAACCAACATTGATAAAAAAACTAATTGTTTCCTTCTTTAATCTTCTGATTTGCCAAAATTCTTTGGTAATTATGAGAAATAAAAAATTCTGTACTTGTAAAAATCAACTTGTCATTTGCAATTTCATATTTCAAAAATTCTTCATAAGTTATAAATCGTTTTAGAATTTCTTTTTTCAACAGTTCTGATATTTCAATTTTATTAATTTCTAATTGAAATTTTCTTTCTTTGTTTAAGTTTACTTCTAAAACATCAAGCTCAGTTAATGTTTCTTCACTATATTTTTTATTTTGAGCTAAAGTTTTAATTTCAGAAAGTTTTTTTAATTCAGGTGATTTATAATTATAACTTTTATTAGAAATAAAATTAGCAAAATCATTTAATATACTTTTGTCAATTTTGAAATTTTGAGGAAGAATTTTTAACTTACCTGAATAATGATTAGCAAAATTAAATATAGCATTTGATAAAATTAGTTCTTTAGAAAAATCATTTAATTGCTCATTTATAATTGTTGAATCAGGTGTAATACCTTTAGATTCAAGCACTTTCCTCCCATTTTTAGTTGTGAAAATTGCATTTGAATTTTTATATTCATTTACTTTTAGTTTATTATTATCTTCATAATTTAACCTTTGAATACATCTACCTGAAGGAGTATAATATTTTGCAGTAGTTAGCTTTAGTTCATTTTTATAAGGCAACTCCACTATTGATTGAACCAAACCTTTACCATAAGAACGTTTTCCTAAAATTACAGCTCTATCTAAGTCTTGCATTGCTCCTGCTACAATTTCACTTGCACTTGCTGATCCCTCATTGATTAAAACTGAAAGTGGTATAGTTGGAAAAGTAGGCTGATTTTGAGAATAATAACTATAATTTCTATTACCATTTCTGCCTTTTGTTGAGACGATTAAAGAACCTAATGGAACAAAAAGCTCACTAATTCTTACAGCTGCTTCTAAAAGTCCACCCGGATTATCTCTCAAGTCAAGAATAATTCCACCTAATTTCTTGTTTTTGGAGAGAAGAACTAAACTATTTTTTACTTCTTGTGCAGATTCACTTGAGAATCTTTCTAATTTTATATAAGCAATACTATCATTAACAATATCTGAAAAAGTAACTGATTTTAAATTAATTAAATCCCTTTTAATTTTAAATTCTAATGTATCTTTTACACCATCTCTAATAACTTTGAAATCAACATTAGCTCCAGTAGTACCCTTTGTAAAGTTTTTTAATAAATCATTTCCTAAATTTACAACTATATTTGTATCAAGTTTGTAAATAATATCACCTATTCTCAATCCAGCTTTTTGTGCAGGATACCCTGTTTGCAACCCTGTTATTACATTCATATTATCAATTTGTGATATTGAAAGACCAAAACCAGTGTATTTTCCTGTGGTAATTACCTCAATTTCATCAGTTTCATTTGATTCAACATACACAGTATATGGATCTAAATTTTTCAACATACCTTCAATACCATTTTGCAAAAGTACATCTGGGCTTATATCATTAACGTAATTTGCAGATAGCTCTTTATAAACTGCACCAAAAATTTCAAAACCTTTATTGATTTTAAAAAAGTATTCATCATTATAAGAAGTTAATGCAAATGTACAAATACATAAGCCAATAATAATAGATATTTTAATTTTGTTGTTTTTCATTTATTTTGATAAATTTTCAAATAAATAAGTTTTTAAGTTTTCTATATTCACTCTATCTTGCTTCATTGTATCACGATGTCTTACTGTTACAGTGTTTTCAATTAAAGATTCGCCATCAATTGTAATACAGAAAGGAGTTCCAACTTCGTCTTGCCTTCTGTATCTTCTTCCAATAGCTCCGGAAGTGTCATATTCTACTTTAAAAAATTTTTGCAAATCTTTATAAATTGAAGTTGCAAGTTCTGGCATCCCATCTTTATTTACTAATGGAAATATAGCAGCTTTTATTGGAGCAAGAGCATTTGTAAATCTCATTACTACTCTTGTATCTTCTTTTCCATTTTCATCAACTAATTTTTCTTCATCATAGCAATTGCAGAGTATTGCCATTACTCCTCTTGAAACTCCTCCAGAAGTTTCTATCACATAAGGTATAAACCTTTCTTGATTTACCGTATCTACATATTCCATCTTTTTACCGGAAAACTCTTGATGAGCTTTTAAGTCAAAATCAGTTCTTGAATGAATACCTTCTATTTCTCCAAAACCAAAAGGGAACTCAAATTCAATATCGGCAGCATTGTCTGCATAATGAGCTAATTTTTCGTGTTGTTTAAATTTTAGCTTCTCTTTTTTAAATCCCAAACTCAAATACCAATTCATTCTTTCATTTTTCCAATATTCAAACTCAGTAGTTTCTGATCCCGGTTTAATGAAATATTGCATTTCCATTTGTTCAAATTCACGAGTACGGAATAGAAAATTTTTAGTATTTATTTCATTTCTAAAGGCTTTACCAATTTGAGCAATTCCAAAAGGTACTTTTTGACGTGCAGACTCCATTACATTTTTGAAATTAACAAATATTCCTTGAGCTGTTTCTGGTCTTAGGTAAACAACACTAGATTCATCTTCTATTGATCCTACAAAAGTTTTAAACATTAAATTGAAATTTCTTACTTCTGTCCAATCTAAAGTACCTGATATTGGGTCAGTAATTTCATATTTCATTATAATATTATAGTAATCTTCATTATTTTGTACTTTGTTCAATTCTTCTTCTAATTCTAATGCAAGAGCATCTTTCTTTTTCTTTTTAAGTTTATCAATAAATTCTTCTATTAAATTATCGGCTCTATGTCTTGATTTGCTTGTTTTGTTATCAATCATAGGATCGCTAAATTGTTTTGTATGACCACTTGCTTCCCAAGTGCGAGGATGCATTAGTATTGCAGCATCAAGACCTTCTATATTATCCCTATAAGTCATTTCTTTCCACCATGCTTCTTTGTAATTTTTAAGAAGCTCCACACCTAATGGTCCAAAATCCCAGCAACCATTTAAGCCACCATATATTTCTGAAGATTGGAAAACAAAGCCTTTTCTTTTTGCTAGTGATATGATTGTATCTAATTTAAACATAAATTTTCAACCTAATTCTATTTATTTGTTATACTTTAAAAAACAAATTTAACAAAGAATTTCAGTTGATTAAAGTAATTTTCTTTAACATTAAAGAATTATGTTTACTTTTAGTATTTAAAGCAGTAAATTGAGAATGCAATTTGTCTTCAGCCATCTACATTTAATTTTCGTCACTACGAGGGGGCAATTGACCCCAAAGCGTGGAGTCAAGTGTTTGCATTTTGTATTTAATGAACAATTTTAGGTCGAATGCCATTCGCCCCTACAAAAAACACCATTTGCAAATATTTTATCTCCTATCCCCCCTTTTTGAAAGGGGGTTAGGGGGTTTTTTTGCTTTTTTTTTGTCACTTCCAACTTGATTGGGTGCCTCACTGTTTGTTTTTGCATTTCAAAGAGCATTTTTTACACCCCGTCAGTCTTTTGGACTGCCACCCCTCTATTTAGGCAGAGCCTAAGGAGAGGGGAATTTTAATATATTTTCTACTGCAAAATCACTTTGTTAATTTTCAATGACTTACGAGAAGTTTTGCAGTATTTTGCAGTAAATTACAACTATTTTTACTTCGTCTATCCAAACATTATTGGGAGTCAATTGTTTAGTATTTGCATTTCAAAGAGCATTTTTAACACCACGTCAGTCTTTTGGACTGCCACCCCTCTATTTAGGCGTAGCCTGAGGAGAGGGGAATTTAATACATTTTATTGTAGTGGTCAGCACCTTTTATATTACAGATATTTCGTTACTAAGGAGCTAAAGAATTTACTGCAATTGTAACTCTTATTGTATCAAGTACTTAAGCAAAATCTTTGCAGTATTTTGCAGTAAATTACAACTATTTTTACTTCGTCTATCCAAACATTATTGGGAGTCAAGTGTTTAGTATTTGCATTTCAAAGAGCATTTTTAACACCCCGTCAGTCTTTTGGACTGCCACCCCTCTATTTAGGCGTAGCCTAAGGAGAGGGGAATTTAATACATTTTCTACTGCAATTGTAACTTATATAATTATCATACTCTTAACAATATTCTTTGCAGTTTTTGCAGTGATTTCGCTATATTTTACTACTTCAAAAAATTAAATTCAAAGAACAAAATACACAAATATCTATTATAGACGTGGAAATTAAGGATATGTTTCTAATAACACCATAAGATTTTGAAGACTAAGTTTTTTTTAATAATTTATTATTACTACTTCTCTAAAAATATTATATTATTTTTTTTTAGGAAATATCCTATTGTTCCTTAACAAATTTCCATTCTTTATTTCCTATCTTAAGGAAATATATTCCATTTAGCAAACTTGAAACATTAATACTTTCTTTGAGTTCAGTTTCAATTAACTTTCTTCCGTTCAATTCAAATATTTGGATTTTGTCAGTATTATAAAATTCACTTATTTTGATAAATAGTTTATCTTTTACTGGATTTGGAGAAAAATTTGGAATTTCTTCTTTTGCTAGTCCACCCTCTACTGATAAGTTATCCGAAACACTTATGAATTTTTCTTTGGTATATGTACTACTTGCTATACCATCTGATACAACTAAAGATACTGTGAAATTGCCTCCTTTAGTATATGTGTGACTGGGGTTAGCTATAGTGCTTAATCCACCATCTCCGAAATCCCATTTGTAACTTTTAATTTCACCAGTTGATAAATCATTAAAATCAACTTTGAATGGGGCAACACCAATATTATTTGATACTTCAAAGCCTGCTTGCAATGGTAACACTACTTTAATATAAGCTTTTTTAATTAGAGTATCTGAATAAGTTCCATCTGAAACTATAAGCTGAACATCATATAATCCAGCTTTAGTGTAGTTATGATAAGGAACTGGAGTATTACTCGAATCGCCATCACCAAAATACCATTTGAATAAAGTATTCTCTCCTTTTGAAGTATTTACAAAATCAACTTTATATGGTGCAACAACATTAATATTTTTAGATTCAAAGTTTGCTTTTACCCTTAGCTGAATATAATTTTTCTTTACTAATGTATCGTATTGAGTTCCATCAAATACTATAAGTTTGACTGTATAATCTCCAGACTTTTTATAACTATGAATTGGATTTT
>JAYTXK010000385.1:0-2201 GCA_043743005.1 Ignavibacteriota bacterium | reverse complement strand
TACCCATTGTGCATTAGAATTAGGTGTAATAATTAAACTTGTAATAAAAATAATAAAATAATTGAATTTCTGATTCATTTTTTAGATTTGGATTGTTATTTTCTTAGACACGAATTATTATTTATTTTGTTATATATTTACTTTCAGCATATTCCATTTTAAGTAAGTTTGAGCTTACATAAGGAGAGTATTTTGCTAATTTCAAAACTAAGAAAGTTAAAACTAATAAAATTATTGTTGTAAATAAACCTTCTTCTATACCAAATTTTCCACCGAGTAAAAATTGGTTAAAATTTGAAAGTAATTGTAGTTTAATTTCGAATAAAGGTTTGATATAAAATTCAAGTCCAGAAATAGGCGAGCCTATTAAAATAAATTCACTCCAATTCCAAAGGAAATGAAAAGATATGCCAAGCCAAAGAGATTTTGTTTTAATATAGCAAGCAGAAAAGAATATACCTGCAAGGAAAATATTTATTAAAGCAATTGAATTTACATTTGGATTATTTATATGAAACAAAGTAAAAATTAAACTCAAAAATAATGCAGCAAATATATCCCCAAATTTTTGACTTATTGCTTGAAATAAGATACCTCTAAAAATTAATTCTTCACTTGATGCTGATAAAAAAATTTGAAAAGTAAATAAAGCAAATGAGAAATATTGGACTGCAGAAATAGGGTTTATAGTTATTTGAGCATTTAATATATAACTAATTATCAAAATTAGCAACATTGGTAATAATACTAATACAAAGCCTTGAATGATATGAATAATGGTAAATCTATCAAAATTTAACCCATAAGAATTGTATTTAGATTTAGCTCTGAAATAGTTTATTAATGAGGAAATGAATATTAACAAAACAGTTACAATCAAATATAAATAAATTCTTTCAATTTTATTATGTCTTGTATAGTATAAAATAATTAACAGTGAAACAAAATAAAGGGTGATAAATTCTATCACCCTAATCAGCCAATGAGCTTGTATTTTTTCTAATTTTTCCAATAGCAAAATAATTTTAATTTACTAAAGTTTGAGATTTCAAAGTTTCAATATAAGAATTAACTTTTTCTTCCATTAATTTTTGTACTTCTACGTGTTCAGTACCTGTAAGCATTTGATTTATTTGAGGACAATAAGAAGCATATTGTCCTTCGCCTCTTTTACGAATTAATATTTCATAATCAAAAGGATTTTGGCTTGTTGATATATTTTCTGACATATTTTTTAATATAATTATAAAGTAAAATCATATAGACTTAAATAAATAGAAATAATTTTAAATCATTTTCTACTATATTATTGAAATTTTAGTTAATTTTCAAAAAACTAATTTACAAAAAATTTGATTTCACAAAAAAACATATATAAATTATTAAAATTACCTACTGATATTGCATTGAAAAAGGTAAGTGAAAAGCTGTTTTCAAAGAGTAAAATTAATGATTTAAGAGCAAAAGATTATAATTCAAATACTTATAATACAAACTTAGAGATAAATAGTTTGAGAAGTGGATTATTTGATTTTCCTTCAAATGAACTTTTAGAATCAAATAGTGAATTTATTATACATATTGTACTTAATGCAATTAAACATAAATTTGATTTGCTTGGTAGTGGATTTGTTGAAATTAAACATCTTGAAGTATATAAAGGGTTTGAAGGATTTAATTATTCAGAAGTAAGAGAAAATTATTGGTTTCAAGATGGAATTGAAGATTGGATTAGGAAAAATTTTGCTATTTCTAACCAAGACTATATAAATCAATTACATAGTATGTTACCTAAAAGCTATAATTTAATAGATTGGCAAGTTGATTTTAGATCTGGATTTAGATGGAATGAATTAGATTGGTACAAAGATATAAAATATGGTGATGTAATAGGAGTAGATATTAAGTCTCCTTGGGAATTGGGTAGATTACAACATTTAACTCTTTTTCCAATTGCTTTAAAACTTACTAATAATAAAGCAATTAAGGAAATTATTTTAGATGAATACCAAAATCAAATTATAGATTTTGTAGCAAGTAATCCTCCAAGATTTGGTGTGCAATGGATTACTTCAATGGACGTATCTATAAGATTGATAAATATATTAGTTAGCTATGATTGGTTAACATATCTAAATTCCGAATTTTCTAATAAATTTAAATCAATAATATTAAAATTACTTAATTCTCATATTGAACAT
>JAYTXK010000384.1:0-1558 GCA_043743005.1 Ignavibacteriota bacterium | reverse complement strand
GTAGTGCAAAATTACCAAACTCTAATATTGTAACTTGGGCTAGTAACAAAGTAAAGATACAAATTCCATCTGGTACTAAAGATTCATTATTATATTTACAAATCATTAATGATACTACTAGTACTGAAAAGTGGGATTTTTATGTTGGTGATGATTCTCCTAAGAATGTTGAAGCTACTTCAAAAGATAGTGCTTCTGTAATGGTTGTTTGGGACAAATCAATGATGGACAAAACAACTGGAAATACTAAAACTTTTGATCATTATCATATTACTATTAGAGATGACAAAGGTACTGCTGTTAAAGATCTTGAAGTTGTTCCAGGTACTACAAGTTATGTTGCTGCTGGTTTGACTGCTGGTACTATTTACCAATTTCAAGTAAATAATGGTTATACTAATGACACAATGTCTGCTGGTGTAAGAGTTACTTGGTCTCCAGCATTTAGATTTAAAAATACTACTAATGGTGTAGCTATCAAATTGTATGAAAGTGCTTCAAAAAGTGGTTCAGGCTTAGATTTATATAATGCAAGTGGTAAAAGCTCTGATGTTCAAAACATTGCAAATTCTAACTTGTGGAATCTTGGTATTAATACTAAAGGTGGTAAATTAGTATTTGGTTCGGCAAGTGATTTGGGTTATACTTATACTAAAACTCCTCAAGATGCTGAAATTGCTTCTGTTTACTATAATGTTAATTCTCTTGATGAGGCTACAGATTCTCAAGCATTATCAATACCTGCTAATTTATTCAAAGCACAAAGTTATGATATCAAAGGTGAACTTGAAGCTAAGAACACAACATCTGGATATGTATTTATTGTTAGAACAATGGAATCAGGTCAAACTACATACAACTATGCAAAAGTATTTGTAAAAAGAACTAATAGCAAAATTCTTCAAGGAACTTCTCCTGATCAATATATTGAAGTTGAAGTATCTTATCAAACTAAAGCTGGCGTTCCTTACGCTAAAAAACACTAATAATATAATTTTTAATAAAGAGAAAAATAGATGAAAAAAATCACATTAATCGCAATAATATTATTTACTTTAATAAATATTTCAAATGCTGCAAATCCTAAGTTTGTTGGTAAAGTAGCTGGATTATATAGTTTTGCTCAAGGTAAAACTGAAAAATTAACAGTTGATGAAGCAAAGAAAATGGTTGAATTAGGTTCACCTGTTGTATTAGTTGCAAACAAAAAAGTTTATTTTGTTTATAATTCTGATGGTTCTTTTTCTGGTAAGAAATTAGCAGCATTGGCTGGTAAAGAAAAAATAACTGTAACAGGTAAATCACAAAGTAAAAATGGTATTAATATTATTTACGCTGATAACATTGAATAAAATTTGTAATTCTATATAGAATTTATATTAAAGGCTATCCAAATTATTTGGTTAGCCTTTTTTTATAAAAAGTATTTTGGCAAATAGTTGTAATAAAATTTGAAAAAGTGAGTAAATATGAGCAAATTAGAAAATATATTTGAAAAAAACAAACTATGGGTCAAAGAAAAACTTTCTAATGATCCTGATTTTTTTACAAAACTTAC
>JAYTXK010000383.1:0-2621 GCA_043743005.1 Ignavibacteriota bacterium | reverse complement strand
AAATATTAAAATGCAAATAAATAATTAGACTTGTCTAAATATTTATTTTATTTAAAAATAGGAATTATTATCTTTCCACATTTTCAAATAATTACACTTATTTGTCGTGAGCATATTTATATTTGTGAATAGTTATATTGCAATTTAAAATATAAAAATTAGTTATGAAAAGTTATTCTAAAAATGAAGCAAAAAAGGAAATCATAGAATTAGTAAATCATTTTGAAAAAAACATTACTAAATTCAAACAATCTGAATATAAAGAAGCTCAAGTTGAAAATGACTTCATTAGACCATTATTTGAATGTCTTAATTGGAACGTTTCTAATCGTGGTTTAGAACCTGAAAAGCAAGTCTTCCAACTTCAAGTAACAGGGAAAACAGGTACTGATAATAATAAACGACCTGATTATTTACTAAGAGTACCTGATAAAAGTACATCCATTATGAAATCTGTTTTTTTTATAGAAGCTAAAAAACCTATTGCAGACTTGAAAAATAATGAAATATTTATTAGACAAGTTTACCAATATGCTTGGTCAACTCTTAATACTTCAGATAATCCAAATAATAAAGTAAGGTTTGCATTACTAACAAATTTTGAAGAATTTAGATTTTTTGATTGTCAAGATGCTAGCCCTTTAAAGAAAAACAGGGCAGAAGTTTTTAATAAGCATATAATAAAAGATTGGACTTACAAAGAATATGTTTCTAAGTTTGATGAACTTTGGGAATTATTTGAATATAATAATGTTGCAAATGGATCTTTAGAGCAATGGCAACTAACTGACAAAAAACTCACAGATAATAGAATTACTCCAGACAAAGTATTTTTAGAAGATTTGCGAGAATGGAGAATTACTATAGCTCGAAGTATGCACAAGCATGATAAAACTTTAGATGATTTTAGCCTTTCTAGTGCTACTTTACTATATATTAATAGAATTATTTTTGTTAAAATGCTTGCAGATAGAAATATCGAGGAAGATTATCTTTCAAATATTATTGAAAAATTAGATAAATCAAAAAAATCTGAACTTAAACTTTTTGAACTTTGTAAGGATATATTTGAACGATTAGACCACATATATAATGGCTCTATTTTTAATTATGATAAAATTGCTGATGAAATAGTAATTGATAACCTTGTATTAAAAAATATATTTACAGCACTAAAACCTGCAAACTCTATCTATACACTTGCAGCAATGCCTGTTGAAATAATTGGTAATGTTTATGAATTATTTATAGCAGAAAAGATTGCAAAGAAAGGTACAGGCTTAGCAATAATACCAAAATATGATGAAAAGAAAGCTGGTGGAGTTTATTATACGCCAAGATACATTGTAGAATACATAATTGACAATACATTAGGTGTAAAATTAGATGAATGTAAGAGTCCAGAAGATGTTGCAAAAATAAAAGTTTTAGATCCAGCCTGTGGCTCAGGAAGTTTTTTAATTGTTGCATATCAAAAAATTTTGGATTGGCATAAAAAGTTTTATTATGATGAAATAATTAAATGGGATACAAAGAAATCTAATTCAAATAAAATAAAAAATTCAAAAAGTAATATTGTAAGAATTATAAATAATGAAATTTCTGAAACATTTCAAATTCATTTATCTCATAAACTTAAATCAGATATTTTACTTAATAATATCTTCGGAGTTGATATTGATGAACAAGCAGTTATGGTTACTAAATTCTCACTATCAATAAAAGCATTGGAAGATAGTACAAAAGAAGAAGTAGTTGAAGATTTTGACTTATTTAAAATTCCTACAATTCCAAGACTTGAAAATAATATTAAATGTGGTAATTCTTTAATTGGAAGTGATTTTTATATTGAAAAAAGTCCTTCTCTTTTTAATATAAGAGAAAAAAGAAAAATCAATACTTTTGATTGGGATAAAGAATTCCCAAATTTATGTGATGAAAAAAAATGCCAATTTGATGTTATAGTTGGGAATCCTCCTTATGTAAGATTTCACTTATTAGACATTAATATAATTGATTATTTAATGAATAAATATAAAGTTGCTAAAGGTCAAATTGATTTGTATTCTTTGTTTATTGAAAAATCTATGAGCTTATTAAATAATTCAGCAATGTTTGGTTTTATTATTCCTAGGTTTATTCAATTTAATTTAGATAGCGAACCACTTAGAAAGTTAATCTTAAATTATAAAATCGAATCTTTAACTGAAGTTGGTAAAGCCTTTGAAAATGTAAATACCGAATGTTTAATATTAGTTATTAATAAAACAAATAGAAAATCGCAATTAAAAGTAATGGAATATTATCCAAATTCAATTATAAAACATCTTAAATCTGTTGATCAAAACTTATTTAAAAGTTATCCAAATTTAATTTTTAATACAATAATTTCTAAAGAGGATTTTAAATTAATTAACAAATTAATATTATCTAATAAAAAGTTAAAAGATTTATTTACTTTAAGAAGAGGAATGGAAATTGGTAAAAGTGATATAAGAGAAATTAAAACTGGATATAAAACTCTATTAGGAAATGATGTTTTAAGATATAACTTGAAATATGAAAATACTTTTGTTAATAAAAATAATTTAGAAGCTATTCGCCTAGAAAAATATGCTAAA
>JAYTXK010000382.1:0-5321 GCA_043743005.1 Ignavibacteriota bacterium | reverse complement strand
CTATGAAAAATGTGAAAAAACTTAATAGTTATGATGTTAGAGGAAAAATTGTTTTTGAAAATATAGATATAAAAACTGAATATTGTTTTAATCAGTTTGAAATAATTTTAAATAATAATTTTTATCCATTAGATAGTAATTTAATAAATGTTTTTAGAAAATTTAATAAGTGGTAATTTGGTAATGGTAATGCTACTACTACCGTTTAAGAAAATTGACTAATTCAGAGAAAAGAGTTATATAAAAAATTTATACCACTATTATATGCAACAAACTCCCAATTAATACGTCAATAATACATATTTGAGTATTTTATTCAGTGATATTTGTTTTTTGCAGATAAAAAATAGCTATATTTACTGCAAATTACTGCAAAATATCGCATAAGTACTTGATAAGTAAGAAAGTGATTTTGCAGTAGATTTTCTTTCTCCCTTATTGAAATGGAGATGTCAGCTTGCTGACAGAGGGTTTTTCTTAATTTGTTCTTTGAAAAATAAATACCAAAATCAAGTAAAAACCTGAATCAAGTTCCTGTTGACAACTAAATAAAAGCCATTTTCACTGCATAATACTGCAAAAATATGTGTAAGTACTTGAAAAACAACAAAGTGCTTTTGCAGTATGAAATAAAAAATAAGAAAAAAAAAATGCCTTTTCAAATTACTTTCAAAAGGCATTTTAATTAAATAATTTGTTCTATTTACTTTGACCTTTAATCATACTTAAATTTTGCATAGCCATAAATTCTTTCATTGTTTTACCCATATTATCAACTGATCCATCAAGAAAAATAACATTGCCTTTACCGTTTTCTGCAAAGTTTTTAATTGATTCAGTCCACATAGCGAATAAAATTACAGAAGTATCAAGATTTGCTTCTTGCATCTCTCTTGCTGCTGAACTCATACCTTTAGCTACTTCTTCTCTGAAAAGTGCTACACCTTGACCACGAAGCTGAGAAGCTTGTCGCTCGGCTTCTGCCTGAATTCTAATTGCATTACCTTCTGCTTCAGCTTGTTTGGTTTTTGTAATTAAAAGTGCTTGTCCTTCGTTTTCGGCAGCAGCTTTCAAATTATTAGATGCAACAACTTGTGCCATAGATTTGATAATTGTATCATCAAAAGTAATATCATTCATTTGCAAATCAATTAAATGATACCCCCAACTTTCAAGAGTTTGATCAAGCTGCTTTTTGACATCTTCTACGATTTCTCTTCTTAAAGATAATACTTCAGCTTGCTTTTTGGTAGCAACAAAGCCCCTTACTTCTCCTTCAATAGTTCTAATTAAGGCTTGCATAAGGTTTTTATCATCAATAAATTTGAATGCAACATTTTTTATAGTTTCTTCATTTTGATCTAAAACAGCATAGAGAAGCATTGCTTTAAAATAAACATTGGCTTGATCGAATGTAATTGCTTGAAATTCTAAATCTAAAGAACGATTCTGAATAGATATTTTTCTATGAACAATTTCCAAAAATGGTATTTTGAAATTTAAACCGGGGTATATTATTCTTCTATATTTGCTGAACATAGTAATAACACCTATAGTTGCCTGTGGTATTGTTGTAAACGACAAAAACAAAAATATTACAATAAATGCAAAAAGGATTAATTCAAAATTCATAAGAATTCTCCAGATTAATAATAAAAATATTACAAAATTACTCATTTAAAATACAATAACGAATATAAAGTTTTAAATTCTATTAATATTTTTTGTAATTTACTTACTTGAAAATACAAATTATTAGAATAGTATGTTTTAGGGAGTTATAAAATAAATGAATAAAAGTAAAATTGTTAAATTAATTAGATATAATTTTGATAATTTAATGTCTAAAGGTACTATTGCTCCTTTGATATTATTGGTAGTTAGTTCATTTCTTTTTCTTCTTGTTTTGTCAATTGTAATAATGTATTTTAATGGTATTCCATCAACTCATATTAATGGATTAGATAATTCAAACAATCCTAACATATTTGATACTTTGTATGTTACTTTTTTAAGAATGCTCGATCCAGGAGTAGTTTCTGCAGATACTGGTGAAAAAAGATTTTCTTTTTTTATGATTATAGCTACCCTTTTTGGTTTAGTAATGGTTTCAACTTTAATAGCTATTATTAATAATGGTGTAATTAGTAAAATTAAAAACTTAAGAAAAGGAAAATCATTTGTAGTTGAAAGTAATCATACTGTTATTTTAGGTTGGTCATTTCAAGTATTTCCTGTTATTTCTGAATTAATTATTGCTAATGAAAATCAAAAAAAAGGTTGTATTGTTATTTTGGCAGATAAAGATAAAGTTGAGATGGAAGATGAAATAAAGACTAAAGTTGGAAATTTTAAAAATACTAAAATAGTTTGTAGAACTGGTAACCCAATTGATATTCATGATTTAGGAATTATTAATTTAAATGAAGCACGTTCAATTATTATTATTGCTCCAGATAGTGATGACCCTGATTCCAATGTTATAAAAACAATTTTGGCAATTACAAATAATCCAAATAGAAAACCTCAACCAGAGAAATATCATATAGTTGCTGAAATAAGAGACCCTAAAAATATAGTTATTGCAGAAATAGCTGGTAAAGATGAAGTTCAACTTGTTGTGTTTGATTATTTAATTTCTAGAATAACAGCACAAACTTGCCGTCAACCTGGTTTAAGTGTTGTATTTACAGAACTTTTAGATTTTAGTGGTGATGAAATATATTTTCAAGGCGAACCTAGGCTTGCAGGGAAAACTTTTGTTGAATCAATGTTTTCTTATGAAACTTCAACAATTATTGGAGTAAGAAAGAAAGATGGGACTATACTTTTAAAGCCAAATTTCGATTTGATATTAGAATCTGACGACAAACTTATTGCAATATCAGAGGATGATGATACAATCAAAATGTCAGGAATATTAGATTACAAAATTGATAGTAAAGCAATTCAAGATATTCCAATTCATGATGAAAAAAGACCAGAATCATCATTAATTATTGGTTGGAATAGAAGAGCTTCATTAATAATAAATGAATTGGATAAATACGTTGCTGCTGGTTCTAAAATAACTGTTGTTGCAGAAAATATTGAAGCAGAAAAAGAATTATCAATTACTTGTGGAAATTTAAATAATCAAACTGTAACTTTTTGGTTTGGGGATACTACTAATAGAAGAATATTAGATGATTTGAATGTAAAAACTTTTGATCATATAATTGTATTAAGTAATACGGATATGACTGATGTTCAAGCCACAGATGCAAGAACTCTTCGTACTCTATTGCATCTTCGTGACATTGCTGACCGTGAAGGTCATGACTTCTCAATAGTTAGTGAGATGCTTGATGATAGAAATAGAGAATTAGCAGAAGTAACTAATACTGATGATTTTATTGTATCAGTAAAATTAGATAGTTTGATGCTTTCTCAAATATCAGAAAATAAAGAACTAAAATTAATATTTGAAGAATTATTTAGTGCAGGTGGCAAGTCAATATATATATGTCCTGCTGAACAATACATTGAATTAAACAAAGCTGTGAATTTTTATACAGTAATGGAATCAGCAAGAAAACAAGGTCAAATAGCGATTGGAGTAAAATTGCAATCATTATTTCCAAAATATGAAACTGATCAAATGTTAGCACATGGAGTAATTGTAAACCCAATTAAATCAAGAAATATATTTTTTACAGATGGAGATAAAATTATTATTTTGGCTGATGATGAAGGAACAATAATTTAAATATTTATAGTGAAATATTTTTTATCTATAAATAGGATTACTTTGTTTTTCATACATTAAGTCTTTTAGTTGTGAAGCCTTAATCCCAAATCTTAAATAAAACCCTTGGTTACCACCAATTGGATACCAACGGAAAGTAAGATCATAACATTCTAAATCTTTTGTTAAATTAACTGATGTTGCAGTTAGTTTTGAATTTACTAAATCAAATCCTGCATTTGCACTAACTTTCCAAGTTTTAGTCAAACTAAATGTTAAGTCAGTCAAAATATTAAATGTTCTATTAATTTGGTTAAGTAAAGGTTGTCTATAAGCAAACTGTGCTGAAATATTTAAATTCCAAGGTATTTGTAAATCAGAATATCCATAAGAGTTTTCACCAAAGTAATCAGGTTCTTTATAGTCATAGTCTAATCTTTGTCTAAATCTTTCACCCAATTCTGAAGAATCACGTTTACCTGGCTGGTTTGTTTGAATATTAGGAGCTGTGCCTATACCTTGATTATTAATCGAAGTACTAACACTAAAACCAATATCAGTTAACCTCATTAATCCCTTTCCAGCTTCAAATAGTGTTTTATTTATATCTCTACTTCTAAATGTACCATCAGTTCCTTGTTCATTTACTTCATCATAAAATTTAAAATTAGCATTACCACTGAAGTTTACAAGAGGAACAGCTGGTGTTCTAAAGCTAAGACTTAAAGGGCTCATTCTAAATGAGTCAAGTACAAAATTATAAGCACCATTAAAATCCAATTGTAACAATTCAATATTTTTATCGGCAATTGTATCACCTTGAGCAAGCTTCATTTCTACTCTATTTCTAACTCCATAAGTAAAAGACTGACCTTTAGACTGGCTTGAATGTGAGCCACCTTCATTTATAAATCTACTAAATGAAAAAGATTTGTTTTGTTTTTCATCAATATAATTAGAATAATAATTATTATTATTAGAAAAATTAGGATCATATCTATAACCAAAATTTGGCTCAACAGTATGTCTTATTGCATTCACACCAAATATTCTTGGTTTTGCCATTCCATAAAATCGGGTGCTGGCTGAAATACCATAGTTGTACCAAAATTCTGGAAATACACCATATTCATAACTATCATTATAACGACTATTTAAAGTATCAAATGTCCTATTAGCTATTCTTCTGAAAAACAAATTACCATTTATTGAATACGATGGAGCAACGTTAAATACCCATAATTTTGGAAAACTATAGCTAAAATTTGGACTAATTGATATATAGTTCTTTTGAGATTTGGTAAAACCAGTATCTATCCTTGAAGAATTATCAACAAATTTTGTATTAATAATATCATAACTTTTATCAAAATTCAAGTTCCAATTCAATCTACCACTAACTACAAAATCTTTTTCAAGTATTTCAGCTACTTTTATGTTTGGGACATTAAAGTTGGTTGTAACTCCTTGTCTATACGAATTATTAATTATATTTTGTTCTCTTGAATATGCTATAGATAATGAATTACCATTATCCCAATTAGAATTATATGAAGCATTTGAAGTAATTGTTTGCCTTACTCTATCAGCAATG
>JAYTXK010000381.1:0-11173 GCA_043743005.1 Ignavibacteriota bacterium | reverse complement strand
GATGAAGGGAAATCTTGCCCTTTAATTTTAGACAATAATACAACTTTACCTTCAACTGCTTTAGAATATATCCCACAAAATTTTGATGTGATTAGCTATAATGCAATGATTGACTTTTCAGGTAATAAAATTAGTGATAAAATCATTAGGTCTGCTAATAATAGAGTAACTCTTAAATGGATTAATACAAACCCAAATGCTAAATTTTACTTTCATTTGCAAAGTTTGACAGTTGATAGCATTTTAAATGAGTCTAATATAAAAGTACAATTTCAAAAAGATACTACGCCAACTGGCGAAGCAATCTACAATATAGATAGGAATAAATTACCTAATGATTCAAATGTAATATTAATTTATTACCATGGCAAAATGACTGCTGAAAAAGGTTCACAAGTGTGGGGAGGGGTTTCTTTTACTGACAATACTTTGTATGCTTTGGGTGTTGGGTTTAGAAATGATTATGTATCTACTACTCGCCATTGGTTACCATGCTATGATCATCCGTCGGACAAAGCATTGTTCAAATATAATTTTAAAATTGATGATAGCCTAACTATTGTTAGTAATGGATTACTAATAAGTGAAACAACTGACAAAATAAAATCAATGATTTGGGAAAGTAAATACCCAATGGCTTCATATCTTGCAACTTTTGCTTTGGGCAAATATGTAAAAATTGATTTTACAAAAGATAGCATACCTATTTATGTTTACACTCAAAAGAAAGATTCATTAGCTACTGCATATAATTTTGCCCGAGTTCCCGAAATGGTTAGCTATTTTTCAAATACATTTACTCCCTATCCATTTGAAAAAGTTGGATACGTGAACACTGAATTAGGGTCAATGGAAAGTCAATCTATGATTAATTATGCTAATTCATTAAATCAAAATGCCTTAAATAATAAAACAAATATCAATGAAACTGCTGCTCACGAACTTGCTCACCAATGGTTTGGTGATATGCTTTCACCTTTTGATTTTCGAGATGCTTGGCTCAATGAGAGCTTTGCTACCTTTTCGGAATCTTTATGGATAGAGAAAAGTTTAGGTAAAAAACAATATTTAAATAATCAAAAAAACAAAATGAATAATTATATAAATACAGTTTTTTATCAAGATGGACCAATCTCACTTTATAATTTTGATAGAAACCGTTGCAAATCAAATTATCCAACTACAATTTATCAAAAAGGTGCAGTGGTATTGGGAATGTTAAGGTATATGATGGGAGATAGTTCGTATTTTGAAGCTATGAAAGATTATTTATATTCCTATAAATACAAAAATGTAACAACATTAGATTTGCTCAAAATATTAAAACTTCACACAAAAATTAATATGGATAGTTTTTTTGAAAACTGGGTATATAGAAATGAAATCCCTATATTTAAAGTTAATTTCAAACAAAATAAAGATTCAATGTATATTGAAGACTATTTGTCTAACGATACTGTAATGCCTTTTAAAAGTCAAATTCCATTGGAATTTAATTTTACTTATCAAAATGGAGATATTCAAACACAGGTATTTATGTTTGAATCTAATAAAAATTACAAAGTCAATGTCCCTCCAAATTTTGTAAGTTTACAGTATAATGGTGCTAAAGAAGTTGTAAGTTTAGCAAGAGTTGTTTCTATTACAGGTATAGAAGAAGATACAAAAATACAAGCAAAAATTTCAATTTTAGAAAACCCTATCAAAGATAAATTAAAAATAAAATATAATTTTAGTAATGGAAAAGCGAAAATAAGCATTTATTCGTTAAATGGTAATACACTTTTAACAAAAGATATTTTATCAAATGGAAGTGAGAATTTAATTGAATTGGATTTCCATAATTTTAGCTCTGGAGCTTATTTTGTAAGTATTCTACAAGATGGAAAAGAAGAAACAATTGAATTTATTAAAGAGTAATAATGAGCGAAATAACTAATTCTGAAATTAAAAATAATTTTGATAGTATAAATAAAAGAGTAGAGATTACTTTAGACAATAGCACTTTTGATCAAAATGTAAAAGTTGTAGCTGTTTCTAAAACCCAAAGCACTAAAGTAATACAAAGTGCTTATGATGCTGGAATTAGAATTTTTGGTGAGAATTATGCTCAAGAATTTAGAGATAAAATTGTTAATTTTGTAGATGTTAAATATAATGATATTGAATGGCATTTTATTGGGCATTTGCAAACTAACAAAGTAAAGTACTTAGTTCCCTATGTTTCTTACATACACTCTGTAGATTCAATTAAATTAGCTGAAGAAATTAATAAACAAGCTATTAAACATAATAAAAAAATAAAAATATTAATCCAAGTAAATACATCAGAAGAAATTTCAAAATCTGGCTGCAAAAAAGAAGAGCTTATTGAATTAGCGAAAGAGATAATTAAATTTGAGAATATTGAGCTTGTTGGATTAATGACTATTGCTGGATTAAAAGGTACTGACGAAGAAACTTTGGAAGAATTTAAATTGCTTAAAAATTTGATGGAAGAATTGAACCTGAAACTAAATTTGAGATTGAATGAGCTTTCAATGGGAATGACTGGCGACTTTGAAGTAGCAATTAATGCAGGTGCTACTTTTGTGAGAATTGGTACTGCGATTTTTGGAAATAGAAATTATAATTTAGGTTAGAAATATGAAAAAAAATATCATTAATTTGTTATTATTACTTTTTGTGATAGTGATTAATTCTTGCAAGCAAGAAGAAGTATTTGTTGATAATACTAATTCGAGTTTTAATGTAATAGTTGGAATAGGTGGAAGTTCACCAAAATTAAGTATCTATAGTTTTCCAGAAGGAAAGTTGGTAAAAGATAATATTTTGGGAATTATTAATTCTAAAATAATTAGCTCTAAAGTAACTAAAATATTACTATTTCAAGATAATTATTATTTAATAATGCCTCTAAGTCAAAAAATAGAAGTAATAGCCAAAAAAGATTATGCCCCTGTTACAACTTATGATTTTTCATCAATTAACCTCACTCCTACTGATATTTGTTTTCCAAATGCTACTGACGCTTATGTGGCTATGAAAGATTCTAATATGATTGCATTATTAGATATTCATTTTAATAAGTATGTAAAAACTATTCAAGTTGGAAAAAATCCAAGTGCAATTGCTGCAAGTGGTAATCAAGTTTATGTTGCTAATAAGGGTAGTAATAATGTAACTGTGATAGATTTGAGTTTGAACAAAGGTGTTGTAGCAACTATTGATGTAGCTCCAAATCCAAACTTAATTGGATTTACTGCAGCAAATGATGTTTATGTTATTTCAATTGGTAATGGCAAAATAGATACTTTAACTAAATCGGCTTCTAAAATTACTTTTATTAATCCTTTGACACGCCAAGTAACTAATTCCTTGGAATTAGGTGTTGGCACTTCAAGTCCCGCTACAAGTTTAATACCTTTAAATATTGCAAGCTCAAACAAAACTTATGGATATTTACCAATGTCAGAAGCATTATTTAGGATAGATTTGAAATATAAAGATAAAGTCAAACTTATTTCTAAAATAAATTATGACAATGTTTGTTTTTATTTTGCGAATAGAAGTGTAATTTTATTTAAAAAATCAATTGGATCTACAAATTTTACTATTGCCGATGAAATCAATGTTGAAGTATTAAATACTTTTATTATTAATGAAGAAATTGATTCAATTTTACCTCTTTAATTTATGAATTCATATTCTCCAATTAATTTAGAATCTTTGATTGATTTGAGTGCAAAACTCAATCAATACAATGACGAAAGTTCAATTTTAAACGCTACCATACTAAGTTTGATGGGGAAATTAACCACATTAAGAGGAGCTGTATTTATTCCTTCTGGCTCAAATTCTTATGAATTGATTTTGCATAAGGGAAAAAAGCAAATTGATTCATTCACAACAAAGTACTCATTTAATGAAGTAATATACACAAGTTCTATCATCCACTTAAATGCACTTACTGATGCAACTTATTTTTTGGCAGTACCTTTGAATTTTGGTGGCAAGCTACTTGCTTTAATTTGTATAGGAAAAAAAATCAACAATGAAAATCTTACCGAAGAAGAACAAAAATATATTAATTTAGTTAGTAAAATTTCTGCAAATGCACTTCAAAATGTTAAGGCTAATATTCAACTATTGCAAGAAAAAAAATCAGTAGAAGAAAGAAATTTGCTACTTACATCACTTCAAGAAATATCAAAGGACTTTAGTTCATTAATTAATTTAGAACAAATAAAAAACCATCTATCTTATGTGTTTATGGGTCATTTATTAGTCTCTAAATTTTCATTCCATGTTAAAAATACAAGTGGGATATTTGATACACTTTTGAATAGATTTAAAAATCCAATCAATAATGAACTACTAAATAATATAATAGATATTGAAAACATTACTTTAGTTTCAAAATTGGAAATTGATAGTAAAATAAAAGCTATTCTTTTGGATTTGGAAATTGAACTAATTAGCCCTGTAATTCACAAAAATGAACTTAAAGCTATATTTTTAGTTTCAAAAAAACTAAATGGAGATTTTACAAGTTTGAGTTTCCAATTCTTAGAAAGTCTTGGTAGTATTGCTATTTTAGCAATTGAAAATGAAAGATTAATTAGACAAGAATTAGATAAAAAAGTTTTAGAAAATGAGTTGAACTTAGCTCTTGAAATTCAAAATAGATTGCTACCATTTTCAATTCCAGATATTTTAAATTATGATGTTTATGGACTTACTCTACCTTCAAGATTTGTTGGTGGTGATTTTTATGATTTTATTGAACTGAATAATAATAGATATTTCTTTGCAATTGCAGATGTTTCTGGTAAAGGAGTACCAGCCTCATTGCTTATGGCTAATTTTCAAGCTGCTCTTCGCACTTTAGTTCCACTTGATTTGCCATTAAAAGAATTGGTTTGGAGATTGAACACATTAATTTACAATAATACAAGTGCTGACAAATTCATAACATTTTTTTGTGGAATATTAGATTTTCAATATCATTCATTTGATTTTATTAACGCAGGACATAATAGACCACTCTTTTTAAAAAAGAATAATGAAATCATAGAACTAAAAGATGGTGGAATGATACTTGGAGTAATTGAAAAAGGAAATGAGTATAAGCAAGGTAAAATAATATTTGACAAAAACGATATTTTGCTTATGTTTACTGATGGAGTGGTAGAAGCAAAAAACAATATTGGAGAAGATTTTGATGATGAGAAATTGGTATCTATTTTGAAAGCGAAATCTAAAGAGAATACAAAATCCTTAACTTATTCAATAGTAAAAGAAATTGAAGATTTTACAGTTTCAGCCCCACGATTTGATGATATTACATTACTTGCTATTAAAAGATTGAAGTAAGATAATATTTGAATTAATTAGAAATACAAACAATTTGGATAAAAGAAATTGATTTAAAAATAAATTTAGTATAGATAGTAATTATTTTGTAACTTAAAATAATCCATTTTGGATTTATCAAATAATTGTTTTAAAAGAAGCTATTATGAAATTGTTAGCTAAAACAGATAAGTTTATTATTAATAAATAGTCAATTTCTGCCTCAGGTTATAAAATAATTTGAGGCAGATTTATATAGGTTTAAATGAAAAATTCAATTTTAAAATTATGCATATTATATTTCTATTTACTTAATATAAGTTACTCTCAAAACAAATGGAATTTGTCTAAAATTACAACTGAATATGAAGGACTTCCAACAATATATGAAATGAAATATGTCGGTAACAACAAATGTATAGCAACAGCAGGACGAGGAGTAACAGGTTTAAATTTACTTAAAAGTTCAGATAATGGATTAAATTGGATTGTTTTTCATGATGAATATTGGGACTTTAAAAATTTTCCACTTCCAGCTCCAAATCCAGCAACTTTAGCTACAAGTTCAATAATTAATGAAAATACAATTTTTGTAGCATTTGCAGATGATGCTACTATTAAAAGATACTATATTGACCCAAATAAACAAGATACATTTAAAATTAGTTTTAAAGATGACTATTTTACAAGTTTGAAAATGAAAGATGAAAATTTTGGAGCAATTACAAATAATTCAGATCTTTTTATAACCAAAAATGGTTGGAGAAAGTATGATTCAGTCAATACTGGAAAATTAATTTTTTCATTAAATATTCTTGATAATGGATTGGTTTCATTTTTGGCAATTGAAAATAATAATTCTTTTTATGCAACTTTTTCTGTAATAGACAATAGATTCAATTACTATTTAATGGATTATGACTGTTTATCATTAAAACAATTTTTTATAAATGATCAAATTGGGTGGGTTTTTTCACAAAGAAATTCTGGTAATGGAGATACACGATATCATATTATCCACAAAACTACTGATGGAGGCAAAACTTGGAAGAAACAATTAGATACTTTTAATTTAAATTTTTTTACTATACGAAATATTAAATTTAAAGATGAAAACCATGGTATTGCTTTTGCACAAAGTGATTTGATTTATGAAACTTTTGATGGTGGGGAGCATTGGGAAGCAAGCCATTTTCCTTCTCCAAATGGTAATGGTGGAGAGTTAAATATGACAATTGAGTTCACAGACGATATGATATTATTTGGTACTATTAATAATGGTATATGGAGAAGACCAATGTACAAAACTGGGATTCAAGATTATGAACAAGTGTATAAAACATACCCAAACCCATTTGTAAATTCATTCACAATTCAAGATTCAAATATTCCAAATGGTTGCTATATACTTAAATTAATAAACCAAGAGGGAAAAGAGGTATATCAAGAAAATATTGAATTTAATGGAAATAAAACATTAAACATAGATTTACCATCCGGTTTGTATATTTGGCAACTTTCTGGTTCACAAAATTTTAGTGGCAAAGTAATTAAAAATAATTAGAAATTATTACTTTATTAAAAATTATAAGAGAAAAATATGAAACAAAAGAAAAATAATTATATTGTGATTTTATGTATTTTAGTATTATCATTTAATTATTCAAAATCTGCTGATTCTTTATGGACAAGTGTTGCTTCACTTAAAGCAACATTTTTATATGATATTAATTTTATTAATAAAAATGTTGGCTTTATATGTGGTGATTCTGGAAAAATATACAAAACAATTGATGCAGGCAAAACATGGATTTTGAAAGAGAGTGGTACAAGGGAATATTTATACAGTATAAAATTTTCTGATACATTAAATGGTTACAATGACGTTGTAGGGTTAGCAGTTGGTGACAAAGGCACTGTTACAAAATCTACAGACTTGGGTGAAACTTGGATGCCACAGAATACTTTTATTTCAAAAAACTTTGTTAAAATTAATATTTTTAATTCTTTTTTTTCTTGGATACTTAGTGAGTATGGTACAGTTTACAGATCAAGCAATAAAGGTAACACTTGGGATTCTATTAATATTATTAAAAATAATACATCAGATGCATGCTTTATTTTAAATAATGGCTGGGTAGTTGGTGGGGGACAAAAAACTCTAATAGCTCATACAAGTAATGCAGGTTTAAAATGGGAAATTCAAGATTCTATTTCATCAAAATTTTTAATAAGCGTTTTCTTTTTAGATTTGAATTATGGCTGGGCTTGTGGGTTAAGTGGTTCAATAATGAATACAAGCAATGGTGGTAAAAATTGGTTTAAACAGGAAAGTGGAATAACAGAAAATATTTTTAAAATACTTTTTGTAGATAAATTAAATGGATGGGCTGCCAGTAAATATGGGATAATTTTAAACACAAGCGATGGAGGAAACACTTGGTCAAAGCAGGCTTCAAGTGGAATCTTTTTCTTAAAAGGTTTGTATTTCTTTGATAAAGATAATGGCTTTGCAGTAGGAACTGATGGAACAGTTTTAAAATACAAAAACATTAAGTCTGATGTTGAGGAAAATGCAACAACTATCAATAATATTAGCTTCTACCCAAACCCAAGCAAAGAAACACTTAACTTAAAACTATGTTCCGAGCCTGAACCAAACGAAGAGCTTATTATAAAGGATATATTTGGAAATAATGTTTTAAAAATACCTATTTTAAATACTCAAAACCAAATTGATATTTCTTATTTAGTTTCTGGGATTTATTTATGTAAGTTAAGGCAAAGTGGTGTAGTATTTAAAATTGAAGTAATTAAATAAGCTCAAAAAAATATATTTACAATATATATTTCTTTCTTATTAAAATTAAATTAAATTCAAAACCATTTAGTAACATTAATTATATAAATTCATTCTTAATCTAACACATAAGATAAATGAAATTGGAAAATGATGAAAAAATTAGTTTTGAGTATTATATTGGCATTTACACTTGCAATTATTTCTTCATGCTCTAATAATGATGTTGCTAATATAAGCCAAAATAATATTTCAGAAAGTCATAATATGGGTAGAAATTGTATGCAATGCCACACAAGTGGTGGAAATGGTAAAGGCATTTTTAAAGCTGCTGGTACAATTTATAATACTGCTTTAACTTATACCAACCCCAATGGTAAAGTGTTGCTTTATACTCAACCTGATAGTACAGGTAAGTTAGTAGCTACTTTGTATGTTGATGCAAAAGGTAATTTTTATACAACAGATGCAATAAGTTTTGTTGGTGGATTATATCCAGTTATAGTAAGCACTGCAGGTAATAAAAAATATATGCCAGACCCAGCTTTTAGTGGAGAATGTAATAGTTGCCACAATGTTTCTAATAAAAAACTCTTTGTAGATTAATACTGAAAAAAATAAAATTATTCTGCTGCTTTATTTTGGAAATGCTCAAGTATTTTAATAGCTATTTTATCATTAACAAAGTTTTTTAATGTTTGCAAATCAGCTCTTTTTATATTTTCAACAGAGCCTAATTCAGTTAATAATTTGATAGCTGTTTTTTCTCCAATACCTTCAATTTCAGAAAGCTCTGTTTGAAGTGTTCGTTTATCACGCAATGAGCGATGAAAAGTAATTGCAAATCTATGTGCTTCATCTCTCAAATGCTGTATTAATCTCAAGCTACTTGAAGTTTTTGGTAAAAGTACAGAATCCGATATTCCCGGAAAAAATATTTCTTCTAATCTTTTTGCTAATCCTATAACAACAATTTTATCCATCAAATTAAGTTCAGTTAGCACTTCAACTGCTGACGAAAGTTGCCCCTTCCCACCATCTATAATTATTAAATCAGGTAATTTTGGAATTCTTTTATCTTCTGGAATATCAACTCCTGATTGTTTTAGCTCATTATATTCTTTAATCTCTTGAATAAGTCTTTCGTATCTTCTATGAACAGTTTCACGCATTGTTGCAAAATCATCATTTCTCAAAACCGTTTTATTCTTAAATTTTCTATATTCAGATTTCTTAGGTTTTCCGTCTTCAAAGTGAACCATAGAAGAAACAAGGTCTGTTCCTTGAAAATGCGAATTATCAAAACATTCAATTATTCGAGGTGTTTTAGTTAACCTCAAATCTCTTTGTAATGACTGAACTGCACGTGGAATTATTTGCTCACGCTTTTCCAAAGCTGCATAATATTCTCTTAATATAGCCTCGCCATTGCTTATAGCCATATCAATTAATTTCTTTTTATCTCCAATTTTTGGTAAAATCAATGAAACTGTATTACCTCTTTTTTCTCCAAGCCAACCTGATAAATATTCTACATCAGAAGGTTGACAAGGTACAAATATTTCTCTTGGAATAAAATCACTTTCAATATACCATCTTTCTAAAGCACGCTGCACAATATCTTCTTCATTTTGTTCATAAGCATTCGGTACTAAATAATGCCTTTTGCCTAATAATTTTCCATCTCTAATTTTAAATATAACAGCACAAGCAGTTTCTTCCTGCCTTGCTATTCCTATCACATCTCTATCTGCCAAATCTTGTGAAATGATTTTTTGCTTACTGCTATAATCTTGCAAAATAGACAATTTATCTCTATATGCAGCTGCTTCCTCAAATTGGAAATTTTCTGCTGAATAGTTCATTTTCTCTTCAAGGTCTTTTTCCAAATCTCTAGTACGACCATTGATAATTGTAATAGCTTGCTTAATATTTTCATTATATTTAATTTGTGAAATCAAACCTTCACAAGGTCCTTCACATTTTTTAATATGATAGTCCAAACAAACCTTATGTTTCTTTTTAAGAATTGAATCTTCTGTGATAAGAAATTCACAACTTCTTAATTTGAAAATATCTCTCAAAGCACGCAATACATATTTTTGTGATTTCAAATCTGTATAAGGTCCAAAATATTTAGAGCCATCTTTAATTACTGTACGAGTTGAGAAAACTCTTGGGTAAGGTTCATTTGTTACTCTAATATATGGGTAGGTCTTATCATCTTTGAGCAATATGTTGTATTTTGGCTTATGCTCTTTTATTAATGTATCTTCGAGTATCAAAGCCTCTGCTTCTGAATCTGTAACTATGAAGTCAAAATCTGCAATCTTACGAACTAAAACTTTAGTTTTAGCATCCATTGGTCTATCTTGAAAGTAGTTACGAACTCTATTCCTCAATTTTAAGGCTTTACCTACATAAATGATTTTACCATCTTTGTTTTTGTGTAAGTAAACCCCTGGCTTAAGTGGCAAACTCGACACTTTATCCAAAAGTTCTTGAGGAAAAATATATTGCTCGTAATAATCTAATTCAGCCATATTTCTTTTTTTATTTATTTACTTTCATTCAACGATTGTGGAGTAAAAAAATTGAGAATATGATTAATATTAAATTATATAAATGTACAACTTGAATAAAGAACAAATCTAAACTAATCAAAAATTCAATGTCGCCACCATATTTATATTTGTAATTAGATACTTTATTGTTTTTTGAGTAACTTTGTAAAAAGAAATAATACAATTAATTTAGAAAATTGACAGATAATATTAAAATAGTTAATAATATTTTATACAAATTCATACCATAATGGAAATTCAAAATAATAGTTATTATAGTTTGATTGAGCAAATTGGTTTTTCGCTTAATTCTGGAAGGCAAAAAGCAGTTCAATCTGTAAATTTTGTTTTAGTTCAAACTTATTGGGAAATTGGAAAATATATTGTTGAATTTGAACAAAATGGGAACGTTAGAGCCGAATATGGGACTCAACTTTTCGATAGGCTTTCAAAA
>JAYTXK010000380.1:0-4188 GCA_043743005.1 Ignavibacteriota bacterium | reverse complement strand
CTTTTAGGTAATTCTGGGGCTTTGGTATTAAGAGATATTTATGAATTAGAAGAAACAGATGAAATCAGTATAGAAACAAAAATTTCAATAATTGAAGATGCGATAAATCATGTACTTGAGGGTAAAGAAAGAGATGTTTTTATTAGAAAAACAAAAAGAGAAATGAAAGTGCAAGACATAGCAGATGATTTAGGAATTGCTTTAGGATCAGTTACAAATAACTATAATCGTGCTTGTTCTAAGCTAAGAAAACATTTTTTTCAATTTAGTTTTTAAATATTATGAGTGATAATATAAATAACAATACCCCTGATGAAAAAGATAATTATCATGAAGTTCCTGAAAATGAAGCATTTGGTAAATCAATAATAAGACTTTATCATGCAAAAGAAAATGAAGAGTTTATAGAGAAGTTTTTAGTTAACAGAAAAAATGATAATATATTTAAGAATATTCATAGGAAATATCAGTTTTTAACTTTACTTAAGAAATATAGAGTTTATATTTTATTGCTAATTTTTGCATTTTTAATATATTCAAAATATAGTGGTGAATCAGTTAACAAAGGTTTATTAACTCAAATCATAAATACCGATTCAATTATGTTAAGTAAAGTTAGATATGATAAATCTAATTTAAAAGTAAATATTATAAACTTTAATAGTCTATCTAGCATTCAAGCGGATATTGTTCTTAAATTTATTGAAATTGAATTTTGTAATAACTGTAGTGTTTATTTATACTCAAACAAAACCTTGATAAGTAAACAAATAAAAGATGCGTATGCATTAAAAAATCAAATTATAAATACTGATAAGTCAGATATTAGAATATTTAAAAATTTAATACAATGTTCTTTAGATTCTGCTTATAAAAATAACGATTCAATAATAGTATTTATTGGAGATATTGAAATTGATTTAGATAAAAATATAAATGAAATTGAAAATATATTGCCATTATATGCACCTAATAAGTTAAATGAATTAGTTAAATCAAAAAATATTAAATATTATTTTTTAGAAAAAGACCAAAAACACACTTATAAAATAATACATTTAAATAATTTGCTTAGAGAAACTTTAGATACATTGTCACATAGAAATAATAAAAAATTAAATGCAAAAATTATAAAATATTAATATGAAAAAATATAAATTGCTGCTTACTTTATACTTCTTAGCTCTATTTCTTTTTAGTTGTACTACATTAAGAGGACCAAAATTTAAAGATATACAATCTGATTCTGTAGATATAGAATTATCAACCAATGGTGAAATTATACCAGTTACAGGGAAAAAAGCAAAAACAGGAATTGAATTTTCAAATTTAGGCCAGGAAACATATTTCAAGAAGAACACTCCTTATAGAGTTACTTTTCAAGATTTAGATTTTAATAGAGCAAATTTGGTAACTAAAATTGATGATTCTGATTCTGTTAAAGTAAGTGTCCAAGATACATATACTTATGAAGTTTCAATTGAAAATGTTTGCGATGTTTATAATATGTCAGGTACAGCTGTACCTATAATTAATGTCAAAGATGGTATTCCTAGTGAAAAAATCATAATCGTACCACTTTTTAACTCGCAAAATTGTGAGCAAATTGGTTGGCAAGTTCGTTATGGAGAAATAGAAAGGTTAAAATTAAGGGGCTCCGAATGTACTAAAACAGATATGGATAAGATTCAACAAGCTCAAAAGTTATTTACAAAATGTGCAGAAAAACTACATTTATCTCCAAGAATAAGAGAAAAAAGTGATGAACCAAAAATAAGCTTAATGGAAAAATTCTTTGGAGTGAAACCAAAGAAGTAGGTATTAGAAATATTTGTTTTGATTAATTTAGTTTCTAATATAACTGAAAATTTTGATTGAAATAATATTTTTGTAATATAATCAATTTATATTGATTTGAATTGATTAACTATTTATTAATCCAAAGTTTAAGAATTGAGAATGAACTAAAAATTAAAGTCATTCCACTTAATATCCAAAGAGATATTTTAATTATATTTTGATTTTTTAAAAGTAAATTTGATTGTATTTTAGTTTCATTTTCAATTACAAAACTTAGTTCCTTAGCCTTTTTTTCAAATTCAAATTCATCTATTTTAAAATCAAGATAAGTAATCTAAATTTCATTATTATATTCTTTATTCTTAGATGTTTCTATTTCTTTTGTCTCTATTTTCTTTTTCTTTTTTAAAATGCTGACTCATCTTCATTCTCATTATAATGTTTAATTTTCTTAGGTTCATCTTCTGTCGGCATTTGATAATTTTCAAATAAAGTGCAGTAATCTGTAAAATTTAATAATAATTTACCAGTTTTTCCACCTCTATTTTTGGTTACATTTAATACTGCCAAGCCCTTTGCGTCTATTTCTTGACCACTTGAAGTCGTATATTTTGTTTCTCCGTACTTTTCTGGACGAACAATAAAACTAACAGTATAACTTTCTTGCTCCACACTTTTACTATCTGATAAATCGGCAAGAACAAAATTAGTAATGTCCCCTTTTTTATCTGCGTTTCTATCTATTTGTGCAAGCATAATAAAAGGAATATCACACTCTTTAGCACTTCTACTAAGCCAATTCATAGTATCTTGCATAGCATAAGTTTTTACTCCACCTTTAGTAAAATTATGGTCTATTTTATCTAAATAATCTAAATAGATAATATCAATATCATAGTTTAATTTCCATAGCTTTATTTTATTATAAATTTGACATTTGTAAATCATTTATTGCACTTGATACTGTTATTCTAAAATTTTCGCTTTTTTGGGCTTCTACTACATAATTATCTATTCTTTGATTATCTATTTTTGTTTTATTGGATATAAGATTTGTAATTATTTGATCTGTACTCATTTCCAAACTCAATATCCCTACTTTCCTATTTAAAGATAAATCATAATTTACCATACTAACAAGCATTGCTGTTTTTCCTTGGCCTGGTCTGCCAGCAAAAGTATGAATATTGCCTTTTTTCCAGCCACCACCATTAAACTCATTTAGTTTATTAAATTTAGTAGTAACTTTAGGCTTAGGATTAAATATATTTTCAATATAAGTTGGGATTATTTCATTTATATTGTCTTTTTTTTGTTGGTCTTTATTACTTAATAAATCAAATATTTCACTCAAAGCAGTATCTACATTTTCTTTGTTTAATTCCTTAGAAAATGTTTCTAATCTTTTTTTCTGAAATTCTAATCTATTTTTTTCAATTATTTTGTAAGCTGATCTTAATGAAATATCTAAATTAGCAAAATACAGCGGGTTTGTAAAAACATCAATTAAATGTTTTTTTACTCCAGCATATTCAATATTTGTTACAATTTCAACAAAGCTCCAATCCTCGTTATTTTCAAACATTTCACACATTTTTGTGTAAATAATTGCATTGTTGTTTATGCTAAAATGTTCTTTTTTTAATATCGAGAGAAAAGCTGGAAATTCTTTAATTCCTTGCTCAATAAGTGTTTTGATAATAGCATTTTCAGAAATATTATCCGATGATCCATTAATCATTCTATCATATTCTTGCAATTGTTCATTTACGCTTACCATGAATCCTCCTGCATTGTCAAATCATATTTTTTTGCTGGAGTTTTTGGCATATTCACTACTTTTTCGCTCTCAATATCTTTGCTAATCCACTTCTTGAAGTCGGCTGTTACTGATTCTACTAACTTGCCGCTTTTAAAGCAATAACCACTTTGACTTTTGCGAACAGAATAATATTTGTCGCAAAATGCTTGTAATTTCACTTTATCAATGTTTGGATATAAGCTATAAGCCAGCAAATACAAGTCATTTGGTATTGATTTATGACTTAAAATAAAAAAATCGGAGGAAGGAAGGGTATTTTCTTCTCCTTCTCTCTTTCTTTCTTTTCTTTTATTTCCTTTCCTTTGTGGATTAATGTTGTTATTTATATCTGTTGAAATAGAGATATTGTTATCATTAACTATGTTATTGTTATCATTAACTTGTTTTTTTATAACTTTATATTCTAAATGTATTTTTTCTTTTCTTCGACTTGTAGCTTCAATATATCTTATTTGTATTCCTTGACTTGTCAATATCTTTTCCGAATTAAACAGGGTTTCGTCAAAAAACCCCCATTTAACTAAGCGATTTACAATTTGTTCAAGTAATTCTAAACTAACATTTGG
>JAYTXK010000379.1:0-4041 GCA_043743005.1 Ignavibacteriota bacterium | reverse complement strand
TAATAGAAAGAAAAATCTTTCCAAATAAAGGCATATATTTATTGAAATTAACTCATAATGAAATTTCTGTTAGTAAACTGATATTGGTAAATTAATTATGATTTTTAGAGTACTTCTTTTAATTGTTTTATTAATAAGTAATTTTAATATTATATTTTCACAAAATTTAAACGTAGGCATTTACGCTGATTATTATTTTGTGAGATATTCTAATGATTTTACTAAACTACCAAATATAAATAGACCATTAAACTTACTTTTACATTTTGATAATAATGAAATAATTTCACCAGGTATCAAAGTTGAATATTCATTTAATAATTTTTTTAATTTAGGATTAAAATCACAGTATATTGAATTTACACCTCAATCTACTGTAATAGCAAAATCTACTATTCTTAAGCAAGGAGTGCCAATTGAGGCATTGATTGAGAATAAATTAAATATAAACAACAAACTTTTATGTTTTCAACCATTTGTTAGTTTTAATTTCTGGGATATTTTAAATTTTGACTTAGGTTTAAATTTATCTTACCAATTTCAAAGTAACTATTTTCAATCACAGAAACTTACTTCACCCAGTGATGTTCAATTCTTATTTCCTATTTCTGAAAAAAGTGGTTCAATTGCTTCTAAGCAGAGTGTGATTTATGGAATCAATACTAAAATTAGTACTTACTTTACTTTTCCAACTGATAAATCCTTAAAACTTGAACCTTCAATAAATTTTAATTATAATATAAATTCATTCATAAAAGATGTAAATTTGAAAAATTATTATTTCGGATTTGGAATAGCATTCACTAAAGAATTTAAAAAGAATAGTATTTTTATTAAAACTGATACTCTATTTTTTAGAGATACAATCACAATATTCACAGATTTTCCCAAAGAAGTATTTCTTAAAAAATCAAATCATGAGAAAATAAATAGTCAGATTGTAGATAATACACAATTAATAACAATTAAAAAATATGAAAGCTATCAGAAAGAATTACAAAAAATGAAATCTGTTCTTTCTGGTGATTTGAAAACAAAATTTATTTCACAGAATGAAGAAGAGAATGACAAAGTTAAAATTATAGTTAAAAAAACTTATACTTCACTTTATGAAGCTAAAACAATAAATGAATTAGAAATGATACTTAGAAATTCAAATCTTATCAAATTCAAATTAAATGACTTTGCAATAGAAAAAGCAAAAGTGCCTAAAATTAAATTTTATCCAACATATTATTCTGAAGCAGGATTAAAATCTTGGAATATAAATATTAAATTTGAAGGGAAATCGATAAAGGATTTTAAAGGAAATGAAGATAATTTGCAAGCTTTGATTTGGAATATAGAAAATGAATTGGATATAAAGAAAATTTTAAATTCTCAAATTGAATATTCTTATGTATTAAATGATATTGAGAATCAAGAATTGCAGATTGCAAATGGGATAATAAAATTTGCTATAGATGATAGCAAAGAAACAAATATGATTGAAAATCAAAAGTTAGTATTATTACCAATAAAATTATTTAAATCAATTCAAGAAATAAATAACACTTCAATTATTGAAAGTCTTAAAAATAAAGAGCTATATTCATTTACTTCCACAAAATTAGAAGATGATAAATATAGCTTTAAATTAGTATCAGAAGAAATATTAAAAAATATTTCAAATATTAAATCTGATTTACAAAATTACATTTTAATTAAATTTTAATTAAACTTGTTCTTTTTATTTGTCCAATCAAAATGTTTCTTAGGATTTACATCTTTCATTATATTCAAACAGTCATCAATTTTTCTTAATCCTGCTTCTTTATTTCCATTTTTAATATCCAATAACCCTAATTCACCCAAACATTCTGCTTTAAGTTCTGGCATATTTGCAGAGCTTGAAAGTTTTAAAGCATTTTCTAAATAAATACTTGCATTTCTATCATTATTTGCAATTGATTTATATATCAAGCCAAATTTTTTATTTAAAGTTGCTTGACCAATGATGTCATCACTACTTTGTTTTTCTTTTAATTCTTTTTCAAGAATATTTAAAGTTGCTTTAATTCCAGAGTTTACTTTTTCATTAATTGATCCTTCTGCATTCAAATCTTGAGAGTTACTATTTTTGACTTGAGTTTCGATTGGTACTGATTGTTTTGCAATTGATATTGCTTTACCAGCACTTGAAATTGAGTTTGACATCAAATCATAATCATCATCATCATTTGTTTTGGCTTTGAATGTTTCTTGATTATTTGTATTATCATTTTTAGTAGTGTTTATGTAATTAGAATTAGATTCTATTTTTGGACTAATAACTTGAGTTTGGTTATTATAATAAAAATAAGACCCAGTAGCTAAAGAAGCAACTAAAACAGCAGAAACAACAAATTTTGCACCAATAGTACCAACTACACTTGCAGTTGAAGTACCAGCGACATTTGAAACATGCCCAGAATTTGATACTCCAGCAGAACTTGAGCCAAAATTAGCAACTTGGTCGCCAAAACCAATACCAATAGCACCAATAAATTTCAAATCTGAAGAGTCTAATTCGTATTTAAAATTTTCTAAAGTAGAATCAATTTTGTTTAACAAATCAAAATCTTCTTTAAAACCTGGTTGAGATTCCAAAATAACTAAAAGTTCAGCCATTTCATCTTGAGTAATGGTTCTATCTATATATTTTAATGATAATTCTTCGTAGTTCATCTTAATTCATCTTTATATGGTTTTACAATTTCTGTGAGCATTTTCTTAGCTCTAAAAAGCCTAACTCTCACTAATTCTTCAGAAATCTTCAATGTTTCAGCAATTTCTTGATTAGAAAAATCACTATAATATCTTAAATTAATTACTTCAGCAAATTCTTCTGGGAGTTTGTTTATACATTCTGCCAAAAGTTCTTTCAATCCAAAATCAGTATCAGTTCTATTATAAATCAATTCTTCTTCAAGAATTACATTTTCATCAACTTGTTTTCTATTTCTATGTATCAACAAACATTGATTTCTTGCAATTGTCATAATCCAAGCAGTAAAATTACCACCTATAAAACTATCTTTTTTCTCTAAAACTATTGTAATAATACCTTGAAAAGTATCTTGAGCAATCTCTTTAGTAGAACAAGCCTTTAAACAATAAGCATAAAGTCTTTTAGAAAACCTAGCATAAAGAGTATCAAATGCAAGTCTATCTCCTTTTTTTACTAAAAAGAAAAGTTCTTCATCTGAAAGATTCTCAAAGGACTTATTTTTTAACATACACTCTAAGAATGAATTAAAGTAAAATTTGTTACAGTTTATTTTTCAAAGTTAAAAGATTTTTTTAAATAATTCTAAATAAATTAAATAAACACCTTGTAAAGTATAAAATTTAGGCATATTTTTGTAAAAATATCAAAAAAAAGATTAAAAAATGACAAAAGAACATTGGGAAACAATTTATTCTTCAAAATCTCCAAATGAAGTAAGCTGGACTCAAGAAATACCTCAAAGCTCAATTGACTTAATTGAAAGTTGTAAATTATCTAAAGTTGCAAAAATTATAGATATTGGTGGGGGAGAAAGCAAGCAAGTTGATTTTTTGATTGAGTTAGGATATAATAATATAACTGTATTAGATATTTCTAAAAATGCAATTAAAAAAACAATAGAAAGACTTGGCGAAAAGGCTAATAAAGTTAATTGGGAAATTGCTGATATAACAGAATTTGTACCTACTGGACATTTTGATATTTGGCATGATAGAGCTGTTTTTCATTTTTTAACAAAATCAGAACAAATTAAATATTATGTAGAAATAGTAAATACTAGCATAAATAAAAATGGATTTTTAATAATTGGAACTTTTTCAAAAAATGGACCTTTGAAATGTAGTGGGTTAGATATAACACAATATGATGAAGTATCTTTGACAAACTTATTTAAAGATAAATTTAATAAAATAGAATGTTTTCATATAGATCACCTAACACCTTTTGGAACAATTCAAAATTTTATATTTTGTAAATTTCAAAAAAAATAATTATATAAATAATTAATATTA
>JAYTXK010000378.1:0-4435 GCA_043743005.1 Ignavibacteriota bacterium | reverse complement strand
GTTTTAGGTTAATTTTTGAATTATCGATGGACTTTTCGAGAATATGCAGATGAAAATACAATACACAACTTAGCAGAAACCCTTAAAATTCCCAAGACTTTAGCAAAAGTATTGGCAATTAGGGGTGTAATTACAAAACCAGAAGCTGAAAAATTCTTCCAACCAAGTTTAGATGACTTGCATGACCCATTTCTAATGTTAGATATGGATAAAGCGTCAGATAGAATATTGGAAGCTATTAAGAAAGGTGAGGGGATGTGGATACACGGGGACTATGATGTAGATGGTACATCCAGCACAGCATCTTTACTCCAGTTTATAAGAGAACTTGGAGGTACTGTTGATTTCTTTATACCAGATAGATTTCAAGATGGTTATGGTATTTCTAAGCGAAGCATTGATGATGCAAAAGCTAAGAATTGTAGCTTATTGATTTCTGTAGATGTTGGTATTACCAATATTGAGCCAATAAAATATGCAAATAGTTTAGGTTTTGAAGTTATTATTTGCGATCATCATGAGCCAACTGACACTTTACCTGAAGCTTATGCAATTTTAGATCCTATAAGACCAAACTGTAATTATCCCTTCAAATCATTAGCAGCTTGTGGGGTAGTTTTCAAACTTATTCAAGCAATCTCATTTAAAATTGGTATGCCTGAAAAAGCACTTGATTACTTAGATTTCGTTGCTTTGGCATCTATAGCTGATATGGTACCTTTATTAGGTGAAAATAGAGCTTTTGTTCATTTTGGTTTAATAAGATTAAATGTAAATACAAGACCTGGCTTTAAAGGTTTATTGCATTGTACAAGATTAAAAATTGGGCAAATTAATGCTTCTAATATAGTATTTGCTGTTGCTCCAATTATTAATGCAGCTGGAAGAATGGGTGATGCTGTTCGTTCTGTTGAAATGATGATACAAAAAGATGAAATATCAGCGTTTCATATTGCTCAACAATTAGAAGATGAAAATAGAAAACGTCGAGTTTTTGATTTGCAAACATTTGAAGAAGCAATTCCTCTTGCACAAAAACAAGTTGACGAAGGCTCTCATTCTCTTGTAATTCATAATGCAAGCTGGCATCCTGGTGTGATAGGTATAGTTGCTTCAAGGTTAGTTGATAGATTTAATATGCCTACTGTATTAATGACATCAATTGAAGGACATGCAAAAGGATCTGCAAGGTCTATCAAAAATTTTGATGTTCATGCTGGACTTAAAGCTGCTGCTCACCTATTAATTGAATATGGTGGTCATAAACATGCAGCAGGGTTATCATTGGCTGAAAAAAATGTTGCTCAATTTAGAGAAATATTTGATAATATGGCTACTAATCAATTATCATCAGAAATGTTGCATCCTGAAATTATTGTTGATAGCGAATTAAAGTTAACTGAGCTTACACCAAACTTTTTTAAAGCATTAAATCAATTTGCACCTTATGGTTATAATAATTTCAAACCAGTTTTCTTTTCAAAAGGTGTTAAATCACAAAATGGAATAAAAATAGTTGGAAATAATATATTAAAATTTAGAGCAATGCAAAATAATTTTGTTATTGATGCAATTGGTTATAACTTAATTGACAAACTAAATGTTTGCTCAAATGGAAAAACATTTTCTATTTTGTATAATTTAGAAATGAATAGTTTTAACGGACAAAACACTCCTCAACTATACATAAGAGATATAAAGGCGGACAATGAGTAATGCTTTTATCATCAGAAAAGTATGATTATTTTATTTCAAGATTAAGCGAAAGTAATAATTTTGATTATATTGATAAAGCTAAAGTCAGAGTATATAAAGAAATTTACTCTGACTTACTTTCTGAAATTACAAAAGATTCTAAGCAATATTTCTCCTCAGACTTTGCAAAACTTGTTTTTATTGAACAAGAATATAATTTACAAAGTGAACTATTCCAATTACTTTCAGACTTAAGACAATTCTTTTCTAATAAAAAAAAATTAATTTCTGTTGAACTATTTCAAGAATTAGAAAACTCATTTTTAAATATAATAAGATATTTTAAAAATGATGCAAAATTTGAATTAGTTGAATACAAATTAATAAAAAAACATAAGCGAAAAAAAACATTAAATAAAAAGAATGAACTAGTAAGTTTTAAATCAGTTGTATATGAGAAAATTGTTTACCATAATTCTGAAAAAGACTTTTACAAAAGATTCTGCGAATTTAAATGTGAAAAAATAGATTTATCTATAATAAAAGTAACAGTAAAAGGAATTGAAAGTGAAATATATAATCAAATTGAACTAGGCACAACTCTGTATTTTCATAATTTTAATTATGTGAATGACAATGAATTAATTAATGTTTACGATAGCTTTATAGTATTAGAACCTGAAATTATGCTTGATGTAACTGATATTGCTGATAGTTTTAATAACAAATCATCACATGCTTTAATCAATTTTGTTAAAAAATTTATACCTAACCCAATTAGTGAAAGTTTAGTATTAGGAAATCTATACAACACAATTTTTGATGAAATTTTAACAAATTATAATGTTGATTTTGAAATAGCATATAATAAAGCTCTCAACTCTAAACCATTAAGTTTGTTTGCATTAGATAAACTCAATCCTGACTTTAAAATTACTTTAAAAGAGAAACTTTTAATTTTCTTTAAAAGAGTAAAATCTGATTTTGAAATTCAAGAAAACAAAATTTATACTTTAGAACCAACATTTGTTTCACCTGAATATGGCTTACAAGGTCGATTAGATTTATTGATTGAAGAAAAAGATTATGAAAATAAAAAAGATGTTGTTGAGCTGAAATCTGGCAAAAGTCCAAGAGAGCAAGTATTTTTTAAAAGCTATGATGGGAATAATTCAAATATTTCTGTTTGGTACTCACATTTTGCTCAAACCACTGCATACAATATGTTACTTGATATAAATGTAAAAAATAGAATTGGAAATTCAAGTATATATTATCCTTTGGCATCAAATAAGTTTTTAAGAAATATTCCGAATATAATAAGTGCCAAAAAGCAACTTATATTTGAAAGAAATAAAATTGTTGAATTCAATTTTAAAATTGCTTTTAAAAAATTTGAAATATTTAATGACTTAAAAAATTCAATAATTAATGTTCCAATTTACAATAGAAATCAAATTCAAAACTTTTATGAATTTATTTCTAATAAAGAAAGTATTTTACCTTCATATTTAGTTCAAATGTCAGCATTTATTCAAAGAGAGTCATTTGCAAGTTTAATAGGACTATTTACTGATATTAAACAAAGTAATAATAACAAAAATTTCGTATCTTCCATTTTTAATGAAGATATAGATAAAAGTGAAATTCAAAATTGTATCTCAAATTTGATATTAAATTTTGAAAAAACTGATTTTAATAAAATGCACTTGTGGTTTGATAGAAAAGGTAACAATGCAAAGAGTGTTATCAGAAAATCTGATATGGTAATTTTATATCCTCAAGAAGAAAATTTGAGTCAAAGAATTATTGTTAAATCATATATTAAAAAAATTAACAATAATTATATTATTTTGAGTTTAAGAAACAAATTAATAAATCAATTAATATTTACAAAATATGAGAATTGGTTGATTATTCCAGATATTTCTGATACTATTAACAAAAAATTATATTCAGAAGTTTACTCATTTGTAAATTCAAATAAAGTAGATTGCTTTATAGGTAATAAAGAACCTCGTTTTGAAAATAAAGAATTTATTTTTAATAATTTAAACAAAATTCAAGAAAGGATTTGTCAAAAAGCACTCAATGCTATAGATTATTTTTTGATTCAAGGTCCACCGGGAACTGGCAAAACAAGTTTTGTTTTAAAAACATTAGTTGAACAAATATACAAATCAACTAATAATAATATTCTATTAGTTTCATATACAAATAGGGCAGTAGATGAAATTTGTAATGCTATTAAACTAATATCTGATGAAATTGAAATAATAAGATTAGGCTCAAAAGATGTTTCAATTCATAAAGACTTACTTTTTTCAGAATTGATTGAAAACTATAGTCTTAAAGAGCTAAATCTAAAACTCAAAAAAACTAGAATAATAGCAAGTACAGTTGCAAGTTTAATAAATACACAGGAAATATTTCAAATTAAGCACTTTGATTTAGCAATTATAGATGAAGCATCTCAAATATTAGAGCCTTACATTATTGGGGTATTAAGTAACGTAAGCAAGTTTATTATGATCGGAGATGAAAAGCAGCTGCCTGCAATTACTCAGCAAAGTCAAGAAAACTTATTAGTTAAATCTAAAAAATTAAATGGAATTGGATTGAGTGATTTTTCAATTTCCTATTTTGAAAGATTATTAAAAAATGCAAAAACAAAAAATTGGTTTGATTGTTTTGATATGTTAGAATATCAAAGTAGAATGCATAAAGATATTATGAACTT
>JAYTXK010000377.1:0-6129 GCA_043743005.1 Ignavibacteriota bacterium | reverse complement strand
CTCTTTTATTTGCAAAATGTTAATATGTAAAGTTAAAATATAATAAAATAAAATACAAGGTGTTTTTTTAATTGCAAGATAAAAATTAAATTTTAGAAAACAATTTACAGTATATTACTGAAATTGTTTTGCAAGCAAACATGTGATTTTATTTTTAAAATTGATTTTTCAAAGATTATTTTATTACTTTAATAAAAAAGCCTGCAACAAATAAATGTTAACAGGCTATTTTGCTTTTCTAAAATTATTATATTTATTTTACAATTTGATTATACGAAAATATCTTCCTTACCTCTTCCACCAACTTGAATTTCATCTTGGTCTTCAAGCATTTTAATAATATCAACAATTCTCATTTGAGCAGATTCAACTTCTTTAAGTTTTACAGCTCCCATAAATTCAAGTTCTTCTTTTACAACAGCAGCAGCTCTTTCCGACATATTTTTGAATATTTTTTGTTGTATTTTTTCATCAGAAACTTTAAGAGCCATTGCAAGATCTCGCTTATCAACATCTCTAAGAATACGTTGGATACCTTTGTCATCAATAAGTATAATATCTTCAAATAAGAACATAAGTCTTTTAATATCCATAGCCATATTATAGTCCATCTCTTCGATGCTTTCAAGCATAGCTTTGGCTGTAGCATTATTGCTCTTATTTAATATATTTGCAACTAATTGAGCACCACCTTGTGCTGCAAGATTTTGAGATAGAGTAGCTTCTGCAATTTGGTCAACCACATGCTCAACTGTAGATACTAATTGAGGCGATACTTTACCAATAGTAGCAATACGCATAATTGTATCAGCTCTAATTTCGTCCTTAAATTCTTGCAAAACTTCTGCAGATTGATCTGGAGGTAAGTGAGACAAAATTAAGGCTATGGTTTGAGGATGCTCTTTGCTTAAAAATGAAGCAAGTTGGGCTGGATCAGCTTTTTTAAGAATACTAAATCCACGAACAGTAGTTAATATTCTAATTTTTTCGATTATTTCTTTGGCTCTATCTCTGCCATAAGTTTTCTCCAAAATTAACTGTGCATATTCCAAACCACCCTCTACCATATAATTAGAAGCATTCATCAATTGATAAAATTCTTCAATTACATCTTCAATTAAGGCAGGAGAAAGATCTCTTAAATTTGTTATCTCAACGGCAATCATCTCAACTTCTTTCATGTCAAGTTCTTTGAAAACTTTAGCTGCCACTTCCACATCAAGCGACATAAGAAGCACTGCTGCTTTCTGTTTTCCTGTTAACTGTTCTACCGTTGCTGGTTTCTTTGCCATTTTGTATAAATTATTATTTTGAACTTTTGATATGGTTAATATTATTCATTATAATTAAAATTATTAACTCATTAACTATTGATTAACAAATCCCTTGCCAAGAATTTAGAATTTAAAGTTTTTAGGATCAAAATCCTGTTGAATAAACATTCTAAGTATCTTTACAGCATCTTTAGGATTTTCATCAACAAAACGTTCTACTTTGTTTTTGATTTCAAGTTTCATCAGAGAGTCTTCAGTTATTTCACTACTATCACTCAAATCAGCTCTTGCTTGCATTGCTAAAGTATCTTTGTCAAATAATCCTCCACCATGCAATTCAGCAGCTTCTTCAAGATCTCTATCGTCTTTATCACCTTCCAAAAGCAATTGCTCTGGCAAATCAGCTGGAAGTAATAATAACTCTTCTTCATCAAAAACAATTTCATCAAGCTCTTCTAATTCATCTTCTTCTACAAAGTCATCTTCAACTATAATATTTTCTGGTAATGCAAATGCAATTCTAATTCTATTTTTAACATATTTTGATTGTAAAAGCATTATTAAAAGTAAAACTGTAAATGCAATAGCAATAAGTAAAAATATTAATTTTTGATTTTCTGGCTGTAAATGCCATGGTTTCTTTTGAAACTCATCTAACATATCTTGCTGGTTAGGATCATCAAAAGGAACATTTAATACTGCAATTTGGTCATTTCTTTGAGAGTTATAGCCAACTGCATTTTGAACAATTAATTTGAATTTTTGTATTTCTTCTTCGCCACGAGGAGTATATTCTAAAGATTTTACTCCATTTTTTTCAATTAGCTTTGTTGTACCATTTATTAAAACTGAAACAGTAAGTCTTTTTACATCACCAACACTATGAACAATATGTTCTTCATTTTTTGAAATTTCGTAATTGGCTATACTATTTTTTTGGTCTTTGTTCATATTAACAAAAGGGTAGCTTAGCGAATCAGCTGTTTGATTTGTTTCATTAATATTTTGTTCACTTCTAACTACTTGCTTTTCAGGGTCGAAATCTGTTCTATTTTGTTCGATTTTAGTAAAGTCCAATTCCGCATTAACTCTCACTTCTGCATTGCCTGTTCCAAGTACACCATCTAAAATACTTTGAGCTTTTTGAGCAAGATATTGTTCTGTTTTTCTTTGTTGTTCATGCTGAGCATCAGTCAATCCAGCAACAGAATTTTCATCTAAAGGAGCGTCAGAAAGCACTTTTCCTTTTTGATCCATTACTTTTACATCACCAATTTGCATACCTTCGATACTGCTTGCAACTAAGTTTTGCATACCGTCAATACTAATTTTGCTAATGCTTTTTCCAGATTTTAAATGTAGAGTAACTGAGGCAGTTGGTTTCTTTTGATCTTTAGTAAAGAGTGCTTTTTCGGGGATTACTACATGGACTCTAGCTTTTTTTACTTCGTCCATAGAATTAATTGTTCTTGCAAGTTCACCTTCTAAAGCTCTTCTGTAATTTAATTTTTGAACAAATTCAGACATCCCAAGATTAGTTTTATCAAAAAGCTCATATCCAACTTCGCTTGATTCTGGCAAACCTTGATTAACCATTTCAATTCTGGTATCAAATACTACTCCTTTATCTACTAATATAGTTTGTCCATTGTCTTTAAGTTCGTATTCAATTTTCTTTTCTTTTAATTTTTCAATTATTTTACCAGCATCAGCTGCTTCCAAATTACTAAACAAGACTTCTTTCTTTTTTTCACTTTGAATGAAAAAAACTGATATAACTCCTATTACTACTATACTCAATACAGTAGCTACAGCAATTTTTTGTGCTTTTGAAAGTCTATTTGTAAAACTTTTAATTTGTTCGACCAAAGCGTAATCTGCCACTGTTCTATTCCATTAGTTATTATCAAAAAAAGAAAAATAATAGTTTGTAAAATAAGTAATCCAAAGAATTAAACTTGAATTCTCATAGTTTCTTTATACAAATCCAATCCTTTATTACGTAATTCCAAAAGCAACTCAAAACTTGTTTTAGCTTTTTGAGCCGAAATCATTACGTCGTGAATATCAACAGGTTCACCTTTTAACATTTTTGCTGTAGAAGTGCTTGATTCCACTTGAAGTGAATTAACATCTGTTACAAATTCTTTAAGGGTATCTACAAAAGAGCCAGATTTGGAATTAGGATTGCTAGCTCCGTTCTCTTTTTGCTGTACAACTGGAAGGTAACTTCTATTACCCATTAATTCATTAACTAACATAATCCGATTCCTTCGAAAATTAGTTCATCTTGAAAATATTTAGTTCAATTTAAAAAAAACTTTATGCTTTATTATCAACAATAACGCCTTTAGCTAATGAGAAAGCACTAACTTTTCCATTGCGATTAAAAACAATATGTTTATCAATTTGATCAGAGCTTTCAGGGAAAAGAGTTTTGAAAAAATCTCTTTCTTGTGTATTAATCAAAGCACTGCTATTTGGACTACTTAAGTTAACTGCATTTTTAGGAGCAATTTCTACTTGACCAATTCCTTTTGAATTGATAGTATTATTATTATTGCTTTTATTTTTTTCTAAATATCTCTGCGAAACTTGACTATTGTAACCATTTATTTGCATAAGCACTCCAAAATTATTCTTAAATTTCTAAAGAATTACGAGCAATATTTTTTGCTGATTCAACTACACCTGTATTTGCTTCAAATGCTCTTTGAGCACTTATCATCTCAACCATTTCGGTAACAACATTGATGTTGGGCATATTTACATAGCCATTTTCATCAGCATCTGGATGATAAGGATCATATACAACTCTTGGTAGAGAGTTGTCAGTTGCAGTTTTAGCTTTAAGTACGCTATAATCAGGGGGCCAATTAGTTTCATTTGCAGTAGGTGCATGGCTTTTAGATGTTCTGTCCATTTGAATATAACTATGTAAAGTATCATCAAATGGGCTATCTGGAATTGCCCTCACTACTACAACTTCTCTTTTATATGGTTGCCCATCAATACTTTTCGTTGTATTTACGTTCGCAATATTTTTAGCAGTGGCTGCAAGTCTGAGCCTTTGCACAGTCATTCCTTGACCACTAATATCAAAAGACGAAAATATATTTTCTGCCATCCTTAGCTCTACTAAATTATTTGAAAATCCTTTCCAAATCGTGAGTACAAATACTGAAATTTATATTTAATTAAATTATGGTAAATAAATATTAAAATCAAAACCTTACTCAAATACTTTTTATTGCACTTGCAATTTCTCTAAAATATTCCTTAGCCATTTTCGCACCAAAATCAAATCTTATTTGATTTTGAGCCATTTCAGACATCTCTTTGTCTATATTTACATGAGTTTCACCACTCATCATAATCTCAGTTTGTGGTATGTATCTACCTGTTTTTTCGGGGATAACATCCTGTTCATCAAGAGGACCTATAGGCATTGAGCTTTCGCTATCTACTTTTGTTCCTTTCAATGAAACATCTTTTGGGTGGAACAGTTCTTCAAATTTCACTCTATTTGGCTGAAAATAAGGAGAAGTAGCATTTGCCATATTTCTCGCAGTTACTTTTTGCCTCAAAGCATAAGCACCAAGTGCTTTGCTTATCAAAGGTATATCTTTATTATGAAATTTATCTATAACCATAGTTTTGTATATTAAGAATATTATTCTAAACTATTGAGCTACGCCACGGATAGAGCTACCTAACCCACCAAAAAATCTTTTAGTCATTGATGATGCAAATCTAAATCTAATTTGATTTTGAGCCATTTCTGACATTTCTTTGTCTATATTTACATGGGATTCGCCCGACATAAATATTTCAGGCTCTGGTATTGCACGATTTGCTTTATCGCCAATCATATCTTCTGAACTTGATTTGCCCAAAGGAATACTTAATCCACCATCTGCTTCTACCCCTTTAACTACAACTTCTTGTTGATGAAAATACTCTTCAAATTTTACTCTTTCTGGTCTATAAAAAGGAGTAGTTTCATTGGCGATATTTTTTGAAGTAGTTTGCTGACGTAGTGAATAAGCGTCCATTGCTCTATTCATTAGTGGCAGTTTATCCGAGAAAAGATGTTTGCGAAATACCATAATATTAACTTTATTTATTGCACTTTTTGGGATTAAAGGCAAAAACAATGCCATTTAAATATTTTATTAATAATAATATTTATTTTTGTGAAGTGCTTAGTTTGACTATTTCTAAAAGGATTCTTCCAATTTAAAAATAATATTGGTCAAAAATTATGTATTATATTTTTGACCAATAGTTAACAAGTGAAGAATATTGTACAATTTAAATTGGCTAAAAATAGTTGGTTAAAAACTATTCTACTTTTTTTAAGAACTTGAAATTAATATTATTAATTTTACCAAAATATACACCTTTAGGTAAACTTTCAAGATTAATATTATATTCAATTTGAGAATCATTTAATTTATAAGAATATACTTCCTCACCCAATAAATTAAATATTTTTAGGTTTCTTGTTTCAATAAAATTCTTAGCAATTGTAAAATGTAAATTATTAGTTATTATATTATTATAAGTAAAATTTTGATTATTATCAACTGAATCAATACTACTTTTTATAAATGGAATAGCAATTATATTAAAGGAGTGGGGTAAACAGGTAAAATAACTTGAAACAACCCATTCAAACTCTATCGGTTTTACTTTTTCAATATTTTCTTTTGAATTATAATCACTATAGTTTTCAGACCATAACCTATATACTTTTGCATTTTGATTTTTACCTATAGCTTCTAAATTTAAGTAAGTATTTATAGTATCTTTTGGATGTTTGTTTATTATGTTTAAAAATATTGAGTCTTTG
>JAYTXK010000376.1:0-4015 GCA_043743005.1 Ignavibacteriota bacterium | reverse complement strand
AAAAAACTACTTTTAATCTTTCTATTTATAGCTAATTCTTTATTAGCTACTCCTAAATTGCCTTTCAAAATGGAAAGGTTAAATGCTAATTATTTTGGAGTTGTGTATTTTAATAACACCATTTTCGCTTATGGCGATAATGGTGTTATATTATCTTCAAAGGATTTTGGAATTAATTGGCATAAATATACATTAAATGAAAATGAAAATGAAAATATAAATATAAATCAATTGATTATGTTTCAAGAAAAACTAATCGGAATTTCAAGTAATAAATTAATTGAATTAGAAAAGGAAAAAGACACTTGGAAGTCAAAAAGTTTGAAAGATACAAATAGTATCATACATATTGAAAAATATAATACTTCATTAATTTTAATGTTTAAAAATAAGATAAATATTTATGATAGTGAATTTAATTTACTTGAAGAAGACATAATAAAAGAAAGTTCAGACTTTTTAAATTTATATGTAGATAAAGACTATCTATTTGTTATTTTAAAGGATTTGACTCTAATTAAGTACAATTTTGCAACTAAAAATATTATTAAAATTAATTTGAGTGAAAAACTAAATTGCACCACATGTAGCTTCTATGATTTTAAAATAAAAGATAGTATGTTTGTTTTAAGTACAAGTTTGGGTATATTTTTAAGTAAAGATTATGGAAATACCTTTTCACAATTTACTAACACTTATGGAACTTTTGATATATATGATAATGAAATCTATGAAATTGAAGGATTACCATTTAATAAAACTGTAAGTTATATAATATTTAATAAACTTAGTAATGAGCAGAGGACTAAAATTAGCCAAACTGAACTTGATAGTTTGAGACAGATTTTTAGTTATAGTTTTAGGGATTTTGAATTTGTAACTAAAGATACTATAATAGGTGTAGGATTTAATAATTTAATTTCAATTTCATATAATGGAGGGAAAAATTGGAAAATACTTTCATATCTTAATTCCTTACCTTTTGAATTAGATAAAGTTTCGAAGATGTATTGTGTGAGTGATAGCTTGATTTATATATTAGAAGATGACTTTACTATTTATAAATCTACAAACTTAGGATTAACTTGGTTGCCACAATTTATGACAGATAAAAAAGTATATTCTGTAAAATACGACTCTCCTTTATATTATCAAAATAATATCTATTTCGATAAAGATGGGAACGGAATGATTTTAAATAATTATTATTTTGTAAGAGATATGTCAAATGGTAAAATCAATATTAACTATATGATAACTCATGATTTTGGAGTTACTTATAAGTATGATTACGATAAAAATTTAGATGGTTTTGGTAATATTGGAAATCATATTTTAGAATTTGACACCTCTATCTGTATTGTAAGTACGGGATCATATAAACTTCAAGGGGTTGATACTACTACTAATTATATTGTATTCTCGAATTTTGATAAGCAATATAATTTAAAAAATAAAAATATTACTTTTGGGAAATTAATATTAAATATAATATCAGATGAAAATAAAAACAAATATTTATTAATAAAAGAAAAAACAAATGTAAATTTATATCAATTTGATAAGTTTTCATCAAATTTAAGTTTAATTGGTAACGGATATGATTTTTTAGATAATAGTCATATTAATGGACATACTATCATTTCAAATTCAGATGGTAGCAAATCATTAATTTATTATTCTGATTATTATTCTGGAGGTACTGTTTATGATGTTATTTCTAAAACTTTTTCAACTACCCCTTCAGTGTTAAATGATACTTTGTTTTCAGTCAATTTGACAACAAATTTTAAAACCATGCTTTTGGTTAATACAGATACTTTATCTGGATTTAGATCTACTGGATATGGAGCCTCTTTTTTTAAAAATAATGATAAATATTACCAAAGTTGTTTAAATGGACTATTTGAAACCAATAATTTGAAAAATAGCTTATGGGAAAAAATTGAGCTTAATAGATATAGCTTATTAAATTTTTTATACACCAATAATAATTTATTTTGTTACAATTATGCAGGCTATGGAAAAGAGTATCAATCAGGCTATTATAGGATTAATAATTCAAATAATAATACCTCCATTGAAAAAAGCGAAGAACAAACTTACTTCTATTCATATCCTCCTTACCCAATACCAGCTTTTAGTGAGGTGAAATCATTAATTTATTGGGATATGAGCTTTGATATTGATGCTTCTGAAATTAATGTATTTGATGTATTTGGAAATAAGATTGATGATAAAAGTAATATTAAAATTAATAAGTTAAATTCATATTCTGGCTATATTACTTGGGATTGCTCTAAAGCCACAAGTGGCGTTTATATGATACAGCTAAAGCACGGAAATAAAACAAATAATATTTCTGTGATGGTGGTTAGGTAGGGTTTTTAATGCAAAATACCAATTAAGAACCCCACCTCGTTCCTCCCCGAAAAATTTTAACAAGTTAAAATTGGGGAGGAAGGAACCAATACCAAACTCTTGACTCCACGCTTTGCTCTGAGTGACGAAGACCAAAAGAAAAACCTAATGCAAGTAAAATCCTGAATCAAGTTCAGGATGACAAAGAAAATACCAATACCAAACTCTTGGCTACTCGCTTAAAGTCAATTGCCCCTTTGATTGAATTGCTTGGCGTGGCAATGACTTACCCTAAGCATTTATAGTAATAATATCATTTAAGTTGGTGGTGTAGCGAGGGGAGAGCCTCTCTTGTTTCATCTTCCACATACGCTTGGGGTCTTGCGAGGCAAGTTTGATTTTCTGCTGCCCGTAAGTGTTATTTATTTTGTCAATCGCTTTCATAATAGGTATATGCTTAGGATTGCTATTGTCAAATATTTTTAGCTGAATAGAATTCTCTGGAATAAAATCCATTACAATTACTCCAGCTTTTTTGTAGTGGTAGCCTTGCTTAAATATCTTTTCCAAAGCCTTTGTGGCAAAATTTGCAAGCTCTATATTTGAATTAGTTGGAAAAGGTAATTTCACAACAATATTTCTGCTATATTGTGGTAGCTCTGCTCTATGCCCATTGGTATGAATAAATACCATAATCGAATTGCAGCAAGACTTTTGTTTTCTTAGCTTTTCTCCACAGGAAACAGCAAATGTAGTAACCCTTTCCTTTAGTTCGTCAAGTTCGGTGTAGTTTTTTTCAAATGAACGAGTGGTAGCAATATTCTTTTTAGGTCCGAAAGTATCAATGCCGAGAGTGGGCAAACCCATTAAGTCATGTTTTAATCTCAAGCCCACAATAGCTAAGTTTTTCTTAACCCAAGTATCATCTAAGAGAGTAAATTCATAAGCATTATTAACATTTATCATCTTTAGGCGTTTTGAATGTTGCCTGCCAATGCCCCACACATCCTCAATATTCAACCATTTTAGAGCTTTTATTCTTCGCTCTTCGCTATTGATAATATATACGTTGCTTGTTCGCTTTTGATACTTTTTGGCAATTTTATTTGCTACTTTTGCTAGAGCTTTTGTGGAAGCAATACCAACGCTAATAGGCACTCCAGTCCACTTAGTAACTTTCTTTTGCATATCCAAGCCACAAGCCTTTAGCGAAGTATAAGAGCAATCATCAATCTTTAGGAAAGCCTCATCAATACTATAAATTTCCATACTATCGGAATATTCAGCAAGTATGTTCATCACCCTTTGGCTCATATCACCATAGAGGGCAAAATTAGCTGAAAATACACTAACATTATGCATTGCAAACTCTTTTTCATATTCAAAGGCAGGAGCACCCATAGGCACACCCACAGCTTTGGCTTCATTGCTTCTTGCTATAACGCAACCATCATTATTAGAAAGCACAACTATAGGCTTCCCAATAAGGTCGGGGCGGAATACTCTCTCGCAAGAGGCATAAAAATTATTACAATCAATTAGTGCAAACATAATATGTAAATTGGTAAAAGTTTGGGGTACAAATATAAGAAATTGGACGGCAAAATTGAATACTCAAATATTCTTTCACTCATTTTATATATTCCATTATTTT
>JAYTXK010000375.1:0-3011 GCA_043743005.1 Ignavibacteriota bacterium | reverse complement strand
AAAGAGAAGTTCAAAGAAGTATGAAAAATTAAATTTATGATAGTAATGAAAATTATTATTCAAATATTTGTTTAAATTTAACTAATTTTACAATCAATAAAAATATTTTTTAGTCGGAGATTATTCAAATGACATTATTAATTAGAATTTTACTATTAGTATTTACAGTTTCTACTGCATTCTCGCAAAATGAAGGATTTATTCAGACTGCATATAATGCTATTAAAAGCAAAAATTATCAAGTTGCAGTTGATAATTACACAAAAGCAATTGAAAGAGCTCCAAATTATGCTCCTGCTTATTATGGACGAGGTTTGGCATATTTTTATATGGATGTAAACGATTTAGCTTTATCAGATTTTGGAAAATCTATTCAAATTGATAAAAACTATTTTGAAGCATATTATGCAAGAGGAATTGTGTTAACTCGATTTGGGAAAAATGGTGATGCAATTAAGCATTTCACTACTTCTTTAGAAATTAGTAATGACTATCCAGAAGCATATTATGCTAGGGCTAATACATATTATGTATTGAAAAATTATGAGCAAGCACTTGTAGATTATTCAAAAGCAATTTCGGTACAACCAAATTATGGATTAGCATATTATGGTAGAGCTATTACAAATAAAGTTTTTGGTAGAAACAAACAAGCCTTAGAAGATTTTGATAAATATGTCAAAATAAGTGGAAATAAAGATAATTTAGAAATGGAAGTAAAAAGATTAGTTAAAGAAATAGAAGTTGCTGAATCTGAGAATAATAACGAATAATTATTAATACTATAAATATATTAAGTCATATAGCATTTGTTATGTGGCTTTTTTTTTGATTAAAAAACAAAATTCATTAAAATAGTAATCTTAAAATTTCGTATTAATGAAGTTAGACAAAATACATTTCACAAATAATTATGAAAGTCAATTTGAATTATAGTTTTAAAGAAAATATTACAATATTATTACTAATATTTTTAACAGTAATAAATACTTATGCAGCTCAATTTACTGCAACTGTTGATAGAAATACAGTTTCTGAAGGTGAAAGGATACAAGTAACATTTACATTGAATTCTGATGGTAAATCATTTAAAGCACCTGATTTCAAAGGATTTACTGTAGTCCAAGGACCTTCATCAAATACATCAATGCAATTTGTAAATGGGAATTTCTCAAAATCAATTGGTTTTTCTTATGTTTTACAAGCTGGAAATAAAGGTAAATTTAGAATTAACCCAGCACAAATTCAAGTAAATGGACAAAACATAAGTTCAAACGCAATTGATATTACAGTTTTAGAACCATCATCTGCTCAAAAAGCACAAAAACAACAACAGCAACAAAGCGATAAATCTCAAAGTGATCAAGCAAATAAACTAATTAGTCAAAATTTATTTATTAGAGTTAGTGCAAATAAGAATACAGTAGTAGTTGGTGATCAAATAACTGCTACTTATAAAATTTACAGAAACTCTCAAATTAATTTAGCTTTAGAGCCAACTAAAAGTCCTACTTTTAATGGATTTTGGGCTCAAGATTTTGATGAGAAAAATGCAAAATGGGAAATTGAAGTAGTTAATGGAATGCAATTCTATGTTGCAACTATTAAAAAGGTTGTATTAATTCCACAACAGAGTGGCAAACTAACTTTAGATCCTTTTGAATTTAAAGCAAATGTAAGGCTTGAAGTAAATAATGGTAGAAGGTCAAACGATCCTTTTGATGAATTTTTTGGAAGAGGCAGACAATACAAAGATTTCCCTTATGTTGTCAAATCACCTCCATTTAGTATAAATGTATCAGCTTTACCCAAAAATCCTCCAGTTGACTTTAATGGAGCTGTTGGTCAGTATTCAATGGATGCTTGGATAGACAAAAGCAATGTAAAAACTGGTGAGCCAGTTACACTTAAAGTTAAAATAAATGGATCTGGTAATTTAAAATTAGTTGAACCCTTAAATTTTCAACTTCCTCCAACAATTGAAAGCTATGAGCCTAAAGTTTCAGATAATACTAATGTAGATTTGAGTGGTATGACAGGGAATAAGGTTTTTGAATATATTTTAATTCCAAGCATAGTTGGTCAATACAAATTAGGTCCAATTGGATTTACTTATTATGATTTGTCTAAGAAACAATATGTTTCGTTAAAATCTAAAGAATTTGTAATTAATGTAGCTCAAGGTGATGGAAGTGAATCAAGTCAGATAATTGCTGGTGTCAAAAAGCAAGGTATTAAGTCAATTGGTAAAGATATAAGATTTATTAAATTAAAAAGCAAGTTTAATGAAAAAGGCAAGTCAAGTATTTTTGGCTCTCTTACATTTTATTCTATGTTAATTTTACCATTACTGCTTTTTATCTTATTTGTTTACAAACGTAAAAAAGACAAGGAGCTTTTAGGTAATTATTCTTTACTAAAAAGAAGTGCAGCTACAAAAGTTGCTTTGAAAAGATTATCTTCAGCAAAAGTATATTTAAGTAAAAGAGATAGAGATAAGTTTTATGAAGAAGTTACAAAAGCATTATGGGGTTATATTTCAGACAAACTTTCAATCCCAACTTCTGACTTAACAAAAGTTTCTGCCAAAGAAACGCTTTTGAAAAACAATATAAATGAAAATTTAGCAGACTCACTCCTCAAAACTATTGATGAATGTGAATTTGCAAGATATGCTCCAAATCAAGGAGATTCAGAAATGGATAGGCTTTATAAAGAAGCTACTGAAGTAATTGCAGAAATTGAAGAAAATTTTAAAGGAACTAAATAATGAAAATAAAAATAATTTTAATATTTATATTAGCTTTTTGTCAGATTTTATCTAATATAAAATCTGAAAATAGTTTTATTCAAGGTAATATTTCATATAAAAAAGGAGATTATGCTAATGCTATAAATCAATATGAACAAGTTCTAAAATTAAATTATGAAAGTGCTGAAATATATTATAATCTTGGAAATTCATATTACAAATTAAAACAAATTCCTAATGCTATATTACATTTTGAAAA
>JAYTXK010000374.1:0-14974 GCA_043743005.1 Ignavibacteriota bacterium | reverse complement strand
AAATATTATTGATTTTAAATACTTTTTGATAATATATATCTTGTTACATTAAATAAATATCTTTATGTTTGTATCATAAAGAAAAACAAATCCCAATTCTGTCGCTATTTACGAAATCACTTACTATTAAATTACTCCTACTTTAGCATTTTATTAATATAATATTTTACTCGCTTACTTTACTTTATTAAAACATAATATTTATTTATTTAATAATTAATATATTTTATTTAATAATTAATATATTTTATTTTGTTGATATATTTCAATAGAGAGATTTTATATGAATACAGCAATATATCTAAGAAGAAGGAAAAAAGTTTATATTGAAAAAGAATATGACTTTATGCCAATGGATAGTATTTTAAATTTATTAAAAAATTTAGAATGTTATGGATATACTTTGTCCCCCGAGCTTTTGAATGTTGTTCAGTCGCTATCTTTAGCGAATTTCAACAATTTTTATTATAGCATATTAGATGCACTCAAAGAGCTGAAAGGAAAAGAATTATACGAGCCAATGTATCCTAATTTTCCAGACCAAGTAATCGAAATGACTAATTTTGAATTATATTCTAATGCATTTATGCATTATCTTGGGGATTGGATAGGCGCTAGGATTATACCAAATTATACTAAAATAGCAAGAGAAGAATTAAAAGATATTAAAGATTTGAGAATAATTGATTTGGGAAGCATTGAAGATTTTAATAAAATATTTACTAGATTATTAAATTCAAAAATATCCATTTCATCAAGCGATAGAAATGATTTAAATTGGTTTATTTCCAATTACAAAAATGACATATATAAATTAATTCCAGACAAAATAGCGAACAAAGAAAATCTTGCTATGCTTATTGCTGAATTAATTAATAATCAAATGGAAGTAACTGAAATTATTTCCAAACATGTAAGTACAGCGACTGATATTTTACGTATTTTGACTGCTATTTCCAATGGCGATATTAGTTTAAGAAATAATACTAAATTTATAAATTTTTCCAGACCAAAAAGAAAATATTTTTTAAGTATATTAGAGAATTGCACTTTTATAAATGAAGACTTTTTGAGATATGCAAATAGATGGAAAAGAGTAGGTGAAATCCTTCACCCTTTTGATTATAAAAATAAATTTCCAAGATGTTTTGAAGCATTTGATATTATTAGAAATGATAGAGAATATTATACTTTTAATAGCAAAGTTGAAACTTCGATTATTAATGAAGATTTAATTAAGGCGACTAATTTATTAAAAACCAGACCTGGCGAATTAGCAAGAAGAATAGATAAACTTATTAGAATTAGCTCCAATCCAAGTATTATTTATGATGCATTGGAGAGTGTGGCTACTTCTATTTCCACAACTGTTCTATTGCAATTGCACGCACACTTTAAGAATAGAAATATTTCTCAGGAAATTAGAACATTTATCCCTAAAGGAAAAGTTTCCTCAATAATGGCAATTAAATATAATTTGCCTGAAATTGAAGAACATATATGCAAAGAGATAGTCTCAATCTGCGAAAAAGCTTTAATAAATAAATTTTCAACTTATGCACCTCTTGGCAAAGTTTATCTAGATGATAGTATAAAGAATTTCACTGTGCCTTTTGCAATTAGATCAGCTTCCAAAGCATTGAAAACTATTCCAAGAGGAAGTAGAATAGATTTGTCACATGGCGATACTATTAGATTTTTTATTTACTGGAAAGATGGCACTTCACGCACAGACTTAGACTTGTCAGCTTTGGCACTTGATATGGATAGTAATGTGATTTCTACGATTGCTTATTACAATCTGAAAGAACTTGGGGGCTATCATAGTGGAGATATTACTTCTGCTCCCAATGGAGCTAGCGAATTTATAGATATTGATATACCTAAATATTTAGATAGAGGAATTCGCTATATTTCTATGGTAGTAAATTCATTTACTACCCAAGCATATTGCGATTTGCCAATATGCTTTGCTGGATTTATGATGCGTCAATTTCCACAAAGTGGAGAGATTTACGAACCAAGTACTGTCGAAAATAGATTCGATTTGACTGCAGATAGCAAGATTGCTATACCACTTATTATAGATTTAGAAGAAAGAAAAGTAATTTGGACAGATTTGTCTATGGATAATTATGAAAATAGAAGTAATAACGTTAATTCACACTTACCTAAATTAACTATACTAAACAAAGCTATGACAACACTTAAGAAACCAATATTATACGATTTGCTAATGTTTCACACAATAGCGAGAGGCGTGATTACCTCTGATATTAATGAAGCAACTACTATATTTTCTCTTGATAAAGGTATTACACCTTTTGATATTGAAATATTAGTTTCTGACTATTTGTAATAAATTCTGGTGGCTATTTAACGGCATCCTTCTAAAAATCAGGTTAAAAAAGCTGTTTTTCTTTCCACCTGCCCTAAAAAACTTGATGGCTATTTACTTGGCTTCCTTCTCAAACATGGTAAGCAGCCATAAAACTTTCCATCAAGGTTTTTTATAAAACAGAAAGACATAATTAATTATTGGAATTATGTCTTTCTTTTTATATCTTTTTTATATTAATTGATTTCTTTAGGTGTTCCTTTTTCTACTTCATCAATCTCTTCATAGTCTAATTGAATTATGTTTTTGGGATTCACTCCCAATTCCTCTAATTTCCTAGCATGAGATATTAAATTATGATTCCCAGAATAGAGCTGTTTATATGCATCAGAATATTTATTCTTTTAATTTACAAAATAATATGATTATTTGTAATACTTATTACTCAGAAACCAATAGCACTTGCTTCTGCTATGCTCATCATTATTATTTCTGGGGTATCAACCGATTTGTTAAGTATTTTTATTTTTATGCTTGTATTCACTCCAAATTTTGTTTCATCTTCAAGCTTTAGAGCTTCATTAGCCCATTTGGATATGCGTTCTTTCATTACTTGATCCAGTTCCCAAAGCTCAAAAGTCCAGCCATAAGCAGTACGAGATTCATTATATCTTGCTCTTACCCAGCCATTTTTTATTAGTTCCAAAAGTATCTCCTGCCTTGCTTTTCCTTCAAATCCAAATTTTTCATTATGTTCCACATATTTCTTTTTGATATAGTCAATTGTCAAGTCAAATTCCTTTGCGTGTACTATTACATAAGCTATATGGGAAGTCTCTACTTTTTGTATGTAATTAAATGGGCTTAACCAATATGCATTTGCAGATTTCATACTATTCCAAAATTTGTAAATAAATGTAATGCAACATATAGTGCCAAGCGACAAGATTTTGATTTTTTAGATATATTTTTATTTTTAATTCGCTTCACAATAAATTATGTCGCTTAGAGTATTATGTTTGTATTATAATTTTAATTAATTTTAATTGGAGTTTTTTATGCGTTACCAAATCACCCCAACAGATTATGCTTTTCAAAAGCAAAGAGAATTTCGTCACAAAAGCATTAGTTACAATTCTGAACTAAAATATCTTGACTTAAAAACTGATTGGGAAGCATTCAAAAAAGTTGCAGAAAATAAATTTATTAATAATATGTATTTCTTGCTAAGGCTTACTTGGGATACTAATTTCGACATTCATAATATAGATGAGTTATATATTGATATTAAATTATTCAATTCAACTTTTCAAAATATAGTAGGCTCCAATGAATTAGATTTGGATTTAGAATCTAACTACTATTTAAAGTATTTAAGCTTTTTTTATTCAGATTTTACCTACAATACTACTTTTGAATTAAGTGATGAAGTATTTGAAAAATACTTTGATGTGCAAGATTTACGAGCTATTCCAAGCGTTTATAAAAGTTTTGTACTTCGCAGATTTTTTATGCGAGAAGATATAAATGTAGAATTAGATATAGAAAACTTAAGCGAAATCAAAGAAAATTACTTTAATGATACAGTAAATACTAACTACTTAATATCAAAATATATTAAAGATACAGCAAGTGAATTAGCTTATAATTCTACTTATAGTTTTAATTTAGGACCTATTTTAAATTAGTTCTAAATTAATTTATTACCAGTTTCAGCTTGGCAGTATAAAGAGAAGTCACAATCCCTGCAAAGTCTTTTATTCATCTCCGGACGAGTAAAAGACTTTTGTTCTATATTTGCAATAGTAGCACTTACTCCATTTATAGTTTCTTCTATCTCTTCTTGATTTACATCAAAAGTAATATATGGGTCATCAAATCCAGTATAATATAAATGAGTTTTACTCACTTTTAGATTGTTTTTTTCTTCGATAATATGAGCATATATATTTAATTGTCTTTGATATTGATCAATAATATTTTTATCACCAACTATATTGAAAATTGGCTTTTCTTTATCAGATTTGAAATCAATTATTTCAACAGTATTATTATCACCTTTCAATAAATCAATTTGTCCTTTCAATATATATGTATCTTTAACTAAAGAAACATCTACTTCAGCTTCTTGAATTTTATTCCAATCATTTTTATTTTTATTAGTGTATTTTATTACATTTTCCAAAGCAACAACTTTTTGCAAATCACTCAAATCTTTTTTCATTATGATAGAAAGTTCTTTGTAATTTTGATTAAACCATAGCTCGATATTTTCATCATTAATTTCATCAATTTTATTAGCAATTGCTTTTTTATGAACATCTTCAATTGTTTGGTGAACCAATACTCCAAATAATCTACTCCTAATTTTTACAGGAGTAAATTCAAATTCCTTATAAAATTTATATTGTAATTGGCATTTCTCGTATAAAACTATATCAGAAGTAAAAGCATATTGTTTTTTGATATTTACTTTTTTGATATTTTCTAAAGTGATGTTTCTTAATTCTGATTCTACATTTCTCCAATTTTGTAGTGAATTATACTGTATTTCAAATACACTTGAAGGCGACTTTGGCTTGTTTTTTTCAAAAGTAGATAAAACTAATAAATTCTGAGATCTTGAAAATGCAGTATAGTACAATCTATAAAAATCAAAATATTTAATTTTATCAATTGGCTCGTATCTTTCTCTTTTACTTAATCTAAAAAGTTGATTATCAAGATTAGTCTCTTTTTCAGAACTATTCTTAGGTACTGAATTTAATGAAGCTACTACAACAATTGGAAACTCCAGCCCCTTTGATTGATGAATAGTCAAAAAAGATATACTCCCCTTTGGAGCATATTCATCAAAATCATTAAATTCCTCAATCCCACCTCTATATAAAAATCTTAAAAATGAATTAAAGAAATATTTTGATATTGATTCAATATTTTCAGCATTTATTGTAGTAACATTTTTAATAAATTCAAATTTACTTAAAATTTTAGAAAATTGAGAAACATTATATGTAGCTCTTAAATCTTTAACTGATAAATTTAATTCGACATTTAAATATTTGGCAAATAATGGAAATGACAACAAATTATAAAATAAATTACTTAAGCTATAATCTATGCTCTCGCTTGCATCTGTATTGATAATTCTTATATTTTCAATCCATTTCTTAAGCTCTTCATTTTCATTAATAATCAAATTATTATCAAACAAATTTTTACAATTTAGGTAATAATTGAAAACTGGAGTATCTTTATTTTCTTCATTTGTCCATTCCAATTTATTTTCAATTTCTGGGAAGATTGAAATAAAAGCACCAATCAATAATTTAATTTCCTCTCTTTCAAAATATAGATTGGATCTTGGTGAAAATATATGAATATTATTATTTTCAAGGAAATTAACTAAATTCAATGTTTTTTCAGATTTTACTGATTTGAAAAGAAATGCAATTTGGTTGTAATCTTCTAAAATATTTTCATTTTTCAAGAAATTAATAAAATCAAGAATTTCATTGTGCCAAGCCTCTTCACTTTCATTTGAAGAAACTTTTATAACTGAAGTATTGTAATTATATTTATGCCCACTTGCTTTTAAACTTTTGTCATATCTATATTCTTTTTCATTCTCAGTCCAGTTTGAAATACCATTACTTTGATACGAATGGATAAAATTACTGTAGTAATCAATAATACTTGGATGAGAACGATAGTTATTTTCTAATTTAATTTGTTTGAATTTTGGATTGCAATTAAATATTTTGGGAAATTCTAAAATATTTTGAATGCTTGCACCTCGAAATCTATATAAAGCTTGGTCATCATCACCTACAACACAAATATTTTGCTTCTTATTATTTAACATTTGCATAATAATAGTTTCTTGTATAGAATTTGTATCTTGATATTCATCGATCATCAAATACTTAAATCGCCTTTGCAATTTCATTTTAATTGTTTCATTTTTTAAAAGCTCATGAAATATACTTTGAATAGATGAAAAATCTAAACAATTATTCTCGTTTAAAAGAGAAACATACTTTTCGTATAGTTCAACTAATGCAATAATAGTTGCATCATTTGAATTTTTCAGATCTTCTAAATTATAAGTCTCCTCTGCAATTTTACCAACATACTTCAGTATATTTTCAGTTCTAACACTTTTGGAGATGGATTCACCAATCAAATCTTTTACGTTTTCAATTTCACTAAATTTATCTACATTTTCATAAATTAAAAATTTCAGATCAAAATCATCAAGCATTCTATAATTTTTTTTTAAATTAGTAAATTCCCTAAATTCTTCCAATAACCTTAAGAAAATAGAATGTAAAGTACCAATATACATTTCATTTAAATTGCATTTAATATTACTTTCTATTATTCGATTTGAAATGCGTGTGATAAGCTCATTTGCAGCTTTTTGAGTAAAAGTTGCAATTAATATTTCTTCAGCTTTTAATTTTTTTTCTATTATTAAATAGATAACTTTTTCAACAAGAGTTTTAGTTTTACCAGAGCCAGGACCTGCTATAATTAAAAGTGGACCTTTTGTGTGTTTAATAGCTTTTAATTTTTCTTTATCTAAATTTTTATCAAAAATGTATTTTGCCATATTTTTCTTTTATAACTTTATACAAAAATAAAGATTAAATCTTAATTTTTATCAATTTTAATAAACTAATTACTTGACTTATGATAGGATTTCCTGAAAATTTGCTATCTTTGTACATTGTTATACTTTTGTTTTTGTGGTAATTACAAATATAACAAAGGGAAAGTTTGTTTATACTACTTTCCCGATTTTATTTTTTATCGGACAATAGTGATTATTAAAATAAAAACACTTATTTTTGCAGTTACCTGCAAGGCAAAGATTGTTTGCTTCAAATTGGACAATCTTTGTTTTTTTCTGGTTAGAAGTCAGAGCATTTTGCTTTGACTTCTTTTTTTATGTTGGGTGCATACTTTTCTCCTTGTTTTTAAATAATTAGTTAATTATTTTTAGTAAACATAACTTTAATTTTAATTATATCAAAGAAAAAATGGGTGAAATGGATAGTTGAATGAGTGAATGGACTTTTTTAATGAAATTTATGTATTTCATCTATTTATAAATTATTTTTTTTTAATATTTTGTTCAGACTTTTAGACTGAAATTAAACATTTAAAAATCGTATTTAAATCATTTTTATATATTATTTTACTCCACTACAATAGCTACTCCACTTCTATATGGATAACCTGATAGTTTAATTAAGTAATAATATATTCCATTAGAACTTATAGGTATGTTAGTAATATGTTTGCTATTTTTATTTTCAAAAGATTGAGTAAACATTTTGTTACCTAATAAATTATATAAGTCAATTTCAAATGTTCCTTCTAATTCACTATCTATACTAATAATTAACTCTTGGTTTTGAATTTTTAGTTCGAAATAATCTTTTAGAAATTCTACCTTTCTTATATTTTGTGAACAAACACCTACTAATTTTAATTCTCCATTTTCAGTAGTTATCTTCCATCTTGGATTCTCAGCTTTAAATTCTGAAAGATTTATTGGGGTAATGTCTTCTGATGCAAATAAAATATTCCCTTTTAATCTATAAAGAGTATCGGCTAATATACCAGTCAGAGTTCCATTTATATTTGAGATGTTTTCAGTATTTATATTTGTAAATGTACTGCTTGTTGGAGTATAGAATTCTCTATTAATACCAACTTTACAAGTAAACTTGCTCGTATTAGTTCCATAGTTCTTAGATTGTCTTTTTAGAATTGGAATTTCAAAATCTGTGCTATTAGGTACCCCTTCCAATTTGCTTGTATAAATAATTGAATAAGCTATTCCTACTCCAGACTTAATGATTTTAATTGTAGTATCGCATGGTTGGTTTATTACTACTATTAGAGTGTCATTATAATCTTTAAGTTCATTTGGTAAGAAATAATCACTTACTTCATAAGTTCCAATTGTTTGATTATTTGCTAATTCTTTGTTGTTACTAGAAAAATACATCTTCTCAATATTAATAGGATTTGCACTTTGATTTTCAATTTTTAATTTGATTTCAGAGGACTCACCAATTTCTATTTCACCATGATTTAATATATTCGGTGAAACTGTAAACTTCATTTCATTCTGAGTTATTGTATGACTTGCATTAGCTTGACAGCCATTAATATCAAATACATTTAATGTATAAATACCAGCTTTATTAGCTAATATACTTTTAGTAGTTTCACCAGTATTCCATTTATAGCTTTTAAAATCTATATCAGAACTTAAGACTACACTTTTGCCCATACAAAATTTCTCTAAACCAATAATATTTACAAAGGGTTTAGGATATTCAAACACTTCAATTGTATCTCTTGCTTCACATTTACTATCTAAAAGAGAGTATAACCAATACTTACCAGCTTTGGAAACTATTATTGAATCGGTAGTTTCTCCAGTATTCCAAAGGTAACTTGTATTTGGCAATTTAGGATTAGCTGATAAAACAATACTTGAACCAATACAGAATTTATTTGTTGTATAATTGATTTTTGTAATATTATTTGTTCCATTGCCAAAGATTTCTGTGAATATTGAGGTATCTTTTTCAATTATTTCAAACTTAATTGTAGCACTATGCTTACCAATTTGTGTAGGTAAGTAACGCATATCTACTTTATATGACTGGTCAATTCCTAAAGTGAAAGAATTGCTATTTGTTAGTAAGTTAAACATACCATCTGGATTGATTAAACTTACTTTTTTAATAGTTATTGGCATTGTACTATTATTTTTAATAGCTTGAATTTGAAATGAATCTTTAACAGAATTTATACAAGAAGAGCCAAAATCTATTTTATTTGAAGTAACATCAAAACCAGTTGCATTTCCACTAATTCTTTGTATGAGAGTATCAATTCCTTGATATTGAATTAGTATATTTGCATTTTTAAATCCAGTAGAGCTTGGTTTAAATCTAAATTTGACAGCATAATTCCCATTTGCTGGAATATCAAATGGCATACTTGATAAAACTTCAAACTGATTTGATAAAGCACCAGACAAACTTATATTATCTATATGTACTGGTAAATCACTAAAATTGAAAATAAATGAGCTAACTAATGAATCTTTTAAAGTATTAGTTTCAATAGTTCCCATATTAATATCTTTACTTATGAGGTTAGCTTTTTCTACTGATACAATCTTACTCGTGTCTTTTTGGCATACAAACCATACTTTTGTTGTGGAATCTGGGTTATTATTTACACTATTATCATAAGCTTCCCATTCAGAAGATGTTGCAAGGATGTTACCCAATTTGTTAAATCTTATTCGAGTTAAGGGAGATTCAAGTGCAGGAATTTCTCTAATTAAATTACCATTATCGCTATTGTAAATTAGAATTGAGCCTTTTGTACCCCATAATGGACAAGTTCCTACTAAAATATATTTTCCATCTGGGCTAAATGTCGCAGTTTGAATTACATTATTTTGAGTGTTTATTGAACTAATTAGTTTTTTATTTCGAGTATCATAAATATTAATTAAAAAAGTTCTATTTTGATTAATATAAATAGCTCCAGCAATAAATATTTTTGTACCATCTGAACTATAACTTAAACATTGCATTAACCATAAACCAACATCAGTTTTAGATAAAAGACTTCCATTAGTTAAATCATAAATTAATAAGTCTTTGTCAAATTTTACAGCAAAGTTTGTACCATCTGGACTGATAGAACATGGCTTGTCTAAAAGATTATCATATTGACCATAAATATTAACTTTATATTTCAAATTAAAAGTTTTTGTATCGATACAGTTATAACCAAAGTCACTAAGAAACAAAAAAAGATTTGAATTTGGACTAAAATTTAAATACCAACTGTTGTAATTTGAAGTTCCTAAATCATAACTATTTGAAACTTTATAATCTTTTGTATTAATTGTTCTTAATGATTTTGTACTAATAGCAATAATAGAATCATTGGAATTATATTTAATGTTTGTAAGACCTCTATGATTATTTAAATCTATATAAAAACTATCTAAATATATTCTTTTTTTTAAATTCCCAGTCAATACATCCCAAAAGGAAGTTTCGTAAGATTGGGAAGCGAGCTCATATCCACTTGAACTCAAATCAAAAGTATTTACTAGCGATGTCTTTTTAGTTAAGTTATTTGTATCATTGATAAATGGTTTTATAATAGTATGACATTCAATTTTCAAAGGGTCAAATGGCAAAACTTTTTTGCTTTGAACAGTAAATTTACATATTTTACCAATTAATTTTTTATCTATAATTTTCCATTTGAATGTACCACCCCATGCAGTATCAGTTATCACATTCCAATTTTTACCAAAATCAGTAGATAATTTGATAATTACTGTATCTTGAATTGGAATTCCAGTCCATAAAATAATAATATTACTTCCAAGCAAATACTTTTCATTACCAAGCGGCGAAGTTATTCGTAATGTATCTTCGGCTTTAGCTGAATAAATTATTATAAATAATAAAAATAAGTAAATTGAATTTATCATTTTAAACTTTAAGTTCATTTTAATTCCTGTATAGACATAATTAATAAACATTTGTTATAAAATATTAGAAACAAAATATAAATGCATTGAACTGATAAAAGGATATTACTTTTATTTTAACTATTTCTTAATAAAAACTCTTGAATTATTTCCAAGTTCAGAGCTAACTTTAATAAAGTATGTTCCATTTTGTAAATTGCTAATATCTAAATTAACTTCATTATTACCAATAGAAAACTTATTATACATACTTGATTGAACTACCCCAATAATATCTACTATCTCAATTTTACATTCAATTTGAGTATTTGTTTTTGAATGTATAATAATGAAATTATCTGATGGGTTAGGGTAAATATTAAATTCTAAACAATTTGTTATATTAGGGAAACTATTGCTTTCATCTTCGATATTATTGTTTCTTTTTGAATATGAATTTAATGATGGATTTAATTTTATTAGCACAACATCAAAACCTCCTTGGTTAATTAATTGTTCTGAAAACCCTGATTTTGGAACAAATGAGCTAAATGAATATTGTGATAAAGAAAAATCACAACTTCCTAACAGTAAAATTTTATTGTCTTGAGAAGAACAAATAGCATTACCAAATGCATGATATGGTGAATATGAGAAACCATTTATATAATCATAAAATATAAATTTATTCCATCCGTAAGGAAGGTATTTATATACACTTAATTCATTTTTTGAAGATGATACTTCTAAGTCACCAATTAAATAAATATCATTATTTGTATTATTTGGTACTAAACAAATATCTCTTACAAATGAATTATGTGATGTGTTTATATTATTATTATCTAAAGTTGGAAATGATACCAAATCATAATCCCAATATCCTCCATATTTTGTAAATCTTGTAATAAAACCATCAAAATATGTGTTATTATTTCTAAATGGATTAGGTGTAAAAGTTGTAGTCGAATTAGGGAAATGAGTTCCTCCTATAGTATTTGAACTGTTAGTGTTTCCAACCATATACAAGTTGTAATATGGAGATTTGTTTTCCCAAATTAAAGCTGTACATGTATCAATATTTGTACCACCAAAATTTGTACAATAGTTTATTACACCATTATAATCTAAAATAGCTAAAAATCCATCTGTATTTGGATATGTACCATTATAGAAGTATGCAGAACTACCCGTAATAGGAAAATTAATATCACTATTTGTAAAACCACATATTGCAACATTATTTATATTTTCAATTACTTTTACATCTTCACCACCATCTTCGTTAATACCTCCAACATATCTACTCCAAATCCTGCTACCATTAATATTAAACTTAGCTACAAATGCATCATAAGATGGTACCCCAACATAACTACTGAATGTTGGAGAAGATGAAGTAGGTAAATATTGAGGGAAATATTCTTGAGCACTTCCAGTAATGTATAAAGTATCATTAAACATTGTTACTTTATTTGCAAAATCATTATAATCACCACCTAAATAGGTACACCACTTCTTCTGTGAGCCATCACTACTTAATCTTAAAATAAACGCATCTGTATTACCACCTTTGTTTGCTTGAAAAAGCACAAAAGGTGAAATAGTTGAAGAAATATTAACTGTGCTTGAAGTTGCACCGACTACATAAATATCATTATTAGAACCAGTCTTATTTATTGTTATTCCATTACCTATATCATTTCCTGAACCCCCAAAATAAGTTACAAATTGTTTCAATCCTAAATTATTAAATTTAGCTATAAAAGCATCTGTACTACCACTTTGATAACTTGAAACTAAGGCATTTTTGGTAGGAAAAGTAGTACTATTTGTAGAACCTGTAATATAAATATTACCTTCTTCATCTACAGCAATATCTTTTCCAAAATCATCACCAGTGCCACCAAATAAAGTAGGTAAAGAACTCCTATAAGTATCAAATACTGAAACAAAAGCATCTGTTTTTCCCGTAGCAGTACCAGAAAAAGGAGAATAATTTAATCCACTTCTATATGGTACATCATCATCAGAAAAGCCAATAATAGAAAACAAACCTACCGTATTAGATGAAATACCAACGCCCACATCATTACCAGAACTTCCATAATAAGAAGAATACAAAGGTTTACTTAAAGGTTTATATGCTACTACAAACGCATCAGAATTATATCCAGACCCACCTTTGTTAAATTGATCTTGGTCTGATTGTTTTAAGTAAAAATCATTACTTACAGTTTCTCCTATTAGGTAACAAACACCTTTGTTTTTGTCGAAAGTAATGTTATTCGCTCTATCCCAAGATGAACCTCCAATATATGAAGATTGTTGTATATGACACTTTAAGTTACCCGAACCATCTTTTGCTGTATCAGCTAAAGAAGCATAAAAGCCGTCTCCTGCATCAAAAGTAGAACTGTTATCATAAGTTAAACTAGCACCTGCATTTGGAAAATATTCACTTGGGCTACTTTTTGTAAAACCACAAAAACCGATAAAACTCTGAACTGGTGTAGTAGTTGTTGATGCTGCTGCAATACCAGTAATATAATCTTCGTCATATCCACCATAATAAGTAGAGAATTTAATATTACTATTTGCTCCATCGAGTATAGCTATAAATCCATCTCTTGAATTTGAGTTGTTTCCCTTGTTTAATGAAGACTGCAAAGGATTAACTGTAGTTAAGTTAGTACTTTTAGTTGCTCCACCAATTACTACTAATCCATCAGTTGGATAGTATGAATCAAATACTTTAGAAACTGCCAAACCATTTTCAGAACCATTTCCACCATAATAAGTGGACCATTTATAGTTTGTCATGTCACAATAAAATTCTGTTACAAAAGCATCATAATAAGTTGGACAAGAAGAACAGAAAGTTTGAGAAGCATTGTAAATAGGAAATCCTGAGTTACTTTTTGTTTCACCGATTACAGTAAACATATTGTTGACTTTATCTACAAATATTTTATGTGCTATATCTTCATCATTTCCACCCCAAAATGTAGAATTCAGAAAAGTACCTGAACTACCAATTTTAGCTACAAAAGCATCTGATTTACTAATACTACAAGAGCTACAATTGGTTTGAATGCCTGTATAATATAAAGCAGGGAAGTTATAACTGTCAGTTGAACCTACAACATAGGAGTTTTCATTATTATCAATACCAATATCAGTTCCAACATCTTTATTTACACCTCCTAAAACCATAATCCATTGAGGTTGATAAATGCTTACTAAATCATCACCATCATTATCTAAAGTATCAACCCCAACAGAATCATAACGTGCAACAAAAACATCCCAGTTACTATTGCTATAGCAACGACTCCAAGTTGAGCTAGTCCAAGACGAACCATTCCAATATGACCTGTTAGATAAATTTTCACAAGGAAAAGTGTTGTTATAATATGTCGAACCTGTTACATATATATGGTTTAAGTCTGACAAAACAACACCTCCAGTTAAAAAACTATAACCGAGTGTATCTGTTTGATCTGAAGAACCAATTGCTTTTCCAACTTTTTCTTCTTCAGTTCCACCAAGCATAGTTGACCACTGAAGAGCAGGATCAATTATTAAATCATAATTCTTATTATAACTATCAACTTTATAGCTTACAATATTATTTTCTATAATAAAATTACAACTAACTTCTTTTTTAACTGCTAAATTAGTTCCTGAAATCTTTTGGTTTTCACTTACATATTGATATGATATTGGTATATCTTCTTTCAAAGCACCTAATTTTGTTTCAATGAACAAGCTATTATTTAAAATACTTAATTTATCACTGCCTTCATATTTTACTTTTATATTGTTAACGTCGCCACCTGAATGAACAATAATATCATATTTCAAACCACCTTTTTCTTCATAGAATAAAAAATCAATATTAGGGTATAAATTTTTATATTGAATTTTACTAAATGATTTAACATTTGAAATTTGATTATTATTACCATTATTCATAAAATGATATTTAGTTGTTTTTTCATTAATTGGATTGATTTTAACATTTTTATTTGCACCTAAAAATTGTAAGTCAATTCTTTGAGTAGAAAAGTTAGGTTTTGAATTAGATTCAGCATTGCTCG
>JAYTXK010000373.1:0-5827 GCA_043743005.1 Ignavibacteriota bacterium | reverse complement strand
CAATATTATTTAAAATTTCATTATCAGTAAATCTTAAAATTATAAAACCCAAATCAATTAAATTGTCTTCTCTAAATTTATCCTTTTTTAATTGAATTTCATTATCGTGTGTTATTCCATCAATCTCAATAATAAGTTTTAATTCTAAAGAGCAAAAATCGACAATATAGTTTCCTATTGATCTTTGTCTTCTAAATTGGACTCTTTCCATATTTTTAGATTTTAAAACATACTTCCAAATACAAGCCTCCGCTTTAGTCATGCTCTTTCTTAATTTATTAGCATTAGGCTGAAGTTTTGTATTATAATTGTTGTTTGACTTCATATTTATTTTTCAAATAGTCCACCTCCGCCAGTGGAGGACACTAAATTCTATTCTCTCACCCACCGCCTTGCCTTTTCTTAAGGTATTCTTTTAGGGCTATGTCAAAAGTTTGGGAGGTGTCTATAAGGTGGTAGTCAATTTTCAAATTGAAACATTCTTTTCTAATGCTATTTGTAAATTCACTCATTGCTTCTTGATATGCTTTTTGAATTTGAAAAGGTTGTGTACTTATCTCTTCACCGGTTTCCAAATCAATGAAATCAGAAGCAAATCCAAATTTAAAATCTAGCTCTCTGGGGTCTAAAGTTTGAAATACAATTACTTCATGATTTTGATGACGGAAATGCTTTAAAGCAGTAACCACTGAATCTAAATCATCAAAGAAATCACTAATTATTATAACAAGTCCTCGTCTTTTCAATCTTTCAGCAATAGAATCAAGTGCTTTGGCAGTGCCTGTGCCATTACTTGGCTTGGTAGTATCTAATATTTTAATTAATTCAGCGATATATGATTGCTTAGAGCGAGGAGGCATAAATTTTCTTATTTCAGTATCATAAGTGGCTAGCCCTGCAGCATCACGCTGTTTCATCATCAAAAAAGCCATTGCAGCTGCAAGGTAGCTTCCATATTCAAATTTACTAATATTACCATCAGAAGCAAAATTCATACTTGCACTCGAATCCAAAACAATCATAGAGCGAAGATTTGTTTCTTCTTCAAATTGCTTTACATAATATTTATTACTTCTTGCATATACTTTCCAATCTATATGCCTGATTTCATCACCACTTCTGTATGAACGATGCTCTGAAAATTCAACACTAAATCCGTGATACGGAGATTTGTGCAAACCAGTAATAAAGCCTTCTACAACCAATCGAGCTTTAAGCTCAATATTTTGAAGTTGAGCGACAGTGGAGGGTTCTAAATATTTTCTACTTTCTTTCAATTATTTACTTTTTACTTTTAAAAACTTACGCTTTCCAACTTTAATCAACCTAAATTCAGATAAATCTAAAGTAACATTAATATCACTTACTTTTTCGTTATCAAGATATACTCCACCTTGCTCTATCATACGCTTAGCATCTTTATTTGATTCTACCATTTTCGTTATTAGCATGATAGTTGTTAGCTTTGGATTTGTTCCTAATTCACTAATCTCAAGTTCCATTTCTTCAATAACATCGGGCAATTCTTTATTTTTAAATATACGTTCAAATTCTTCAAGAGCCCCTTGGCCAGAGCCAACTGGGTGATATTTATCAACAATACGAATTGCAGTTTCTACTTTTGCATTCCTTGGATTAGCTCCTGATTTCAATTCCTCTTCCATAGCTTTAATTTCAGATTCCAAGGCATAAGCACCATATCTGAAATAGCGTGATATTAAATTATCTGGAATAGACATAACTTTGCCAAAAATATCACGAGGTGAGTCAGTTAATCCTATATAATTATCAAGCGATTTACTCATTTTTTCAACTCCATCAGTACCTTCTAAAATAGGCATAGTAAGGATACATTGAGCTTCTTTGCCATAAGCTCTTTGGATTTCCCTTCCAACAAGCAAATTAAATTTTTGGTCTGTACCACCAAGCTCCACATCTGCATCAATTTCAGCAGAATCCATTGCTTGAGCAAGTGGATAGAGAAGTTCGTGTACGCTGATTGGAGTACCAGACTTAAATCTTTTGCTGAAATCATCTCTTTCCAAAAGTTGGGCAACTGTATATTTCGCTGTAAGAGTAACCACATCTGCAAATGTCATTTTATTAAGCCATTCAGAATTATATCTAACCTCTAATCTTTCTTTTGATAAAATAAGTCCTGCTTGTTCAATATAGGATTGTCCATTGATACGAGTATCTTCTAAAGTGAGTTGGGGTCTTGTTTTTGATTTGCCAGTTGGGTCGCCAATCATTGCAGTAAAATCACCAATAATTAATATTGCTTTATGTCCCAAATCTTGAAACTGACGCATTTTTTGTAAAACAACTGCGTGTCCAATATGTAAATCGGGTCTGCTGGGGTCAGCACCAAGTTTTATATTTAGTGGTTTCATTGTTTTAATTGATTTCTCAATTTTTTTTACCAAGTCATCTATGGGCAGTAAATCAACTGCACTGAGCTTGATAATATCCATTTGTTCATTTAAAGAAGGAAAATTCATTTTATTTATCTTTATTTATATATATTCAACAATTATTATTATTATTCAACTATTTCAAAATCTGAAATTTTTCTATATAAAGTGCGTTCACTTACTCCCAAGGCAGTAGCTGCAAGCCTTCGGTTATTATGAAATCTGCGTAATGCTTCGGTGATAAGCTGTTTTTCCATATCTTCTAATTTCAAGTTATCAAGGCTTTCGACAAATTCATCTTTAGTTTTTATTTTTTCAACTTTTTGATAATGTATTTCATTTTTTGCATATTTTATTTGTTCTATATCGCTCATAGTATGGCGAAGCATAGTTTTTACATCAGAGATTTCATTTTGCAATGCTAAAATGCTACGGAAAATTAATCCTAATTCAAATTGGCTACTGCCATTGCCTGATTGATCTTGTTTTGGAATTCTTACAAGAGAATTTGAATCCATAACAGGGAAATCAACATGTGGCGGTAAAGCTGGTTTTACATATTTTCTGACAATTTCTGGAGTTAGATAACTTGCTTTTTCAAGGGTTATCATAGTTTCAATTAAATTTTTTAACTCTCTAATATTTCCGGGCCAAGATTGATGTTTTAAAATCTCAACTGCATCAGGAGATGAACCATCAAAAATTAATCCAATTTTTTCACAAACATTTTTAGAGAAATATTCAATCAAAAGAGGAATATCATCAGGATGCCTTCTTAATTCTGGAAGGTAAATAAAAACATTTTTTAATCTGAAATACAAATCTTGTCTGAAATTGCCATCTCTTACCTCTTCTTCGAGATTTCGATTAGTTGCAGCTATTATTCTAACATCAACTTTATGTACAACAGAAGAGCCAAGCCTAGAAAATTCGCCAGATTCCAAAATGCGTAATAGCTTTACTTGTGTGCTATAAGGCATTTCGCCAATTTCATCAAGGAAAATAGTACCTTTATTGGCAAATTCAAAAAAGCCTTTTCTTTGGTCTTGAGCTCCTGTGAAAGCACCTTTTTCATGACCAAAAAGTTCTGATTCTAAAAGAGTTTCGGGGATAGCACCACAATTTACACTTACAAAAGGGAATTTTTTTCTATTGCTAAGTAAATGAACAGCATTGGCAAATACTTCTTTTCCTGTGCCAGTATCGCCAGTAATCAAAACAGTCAAATCAGTAGGTGAGGCTTGCAATAGCATATCTATTGCTTCTTTCATCACTGGGGACTCGCCAATTAGCCCAAATCTTTGTTGTAATACTTTATTAAAATTATCAATCATAGTTTTTTATTTATTTAAGTTAATAAAGACTAAATAAATAATTTTATATTTTTAATTTTTTGAAAGAATGGAAAAAAAACTGACATTTTAGCAGGTGGGGGTGGAGGAGTAAACTAAAGCTGAGATTTCAAAATTCATCAAATCCTTTTTTTATTGTTTTGCCTTCTTTAAATTCTTTTAAAGCAATTTGAGCAAAAAAATCCAATTGATTTGAAGTTTCGTTTAATTTTTTGTCAAAAAATAATTCATTTTTAAAATCTTCATTCAAAGCTCTTGAAACGATTACTTTATTTTCAGTAGTTTCAAAGTTCATCTGCTTACCTTTTAAACCTAAAATTCTATTAACGTATCAAATTTATTTTTGTTATAATTCACAAAAATTGGAGTAAATCATATTTTTTTGTCGTTTTATGTTTTATTTTGAACTTTAGAATTATTTAGTTTTTAAAAAGGTTTTTTCTGCTTATTTTAAGCAAAAGCTAATTAACAAATTTTATAAAGCAATTTCATAAAATAAATCAGGAGTAGTTATGTTAAAATTTTTAAAATATTTTACAATTCTTTTAGTTCTTTTTTCTTACACCTTGTTAAACGCTCAGACAAAAATATTTTATGCTGACGGAAATTATAAAGGCAAATTAAGATACATAATTGAAGGAGATAAAATTTACTATGCAGATGGTAACTATAAAGGTAAACTTGCTTTTGTTTATGAACGCGATAAATTATTTTACTCAGATGGTAACTATAAAGGTAAATTAGCAGTAATTTTTGAAAGTGATAAAATCTATAATGCAGACGGTAATTACAAAGGTAAATTATATATGATTATAGAAGGAGAAAGAGTATTTTTTGCTGACGGAAATTATAAAGGCAAACTTGCATTTATAAAAGAAGGTGATAAAGTATATTATGCTGATGGTAACTATAAAGGAAGGCTTGCTACTATAATAGAAGGTGGAGTTTCAAGAGCATTGATATTTGTTTTAATTAATAATTAATTTATCATTTACAAATTTTTAAAAATATTGGAAGTATTATGATGCAAGAAAAAATCAAAAAAATTAATCAATATCTTGATGATAATTATAAGTTTGTTTTTCAGTTGATGGGTTTAATAGCAATAGTTTTTTCAATGTACACTTATAGTGAAGAAACTAAAAAACAGAGACTTTCTGAAGAAAAATCTTATGACTGGAGAAGAAAGGAACTAACTCAAGAAAGGCTTGAAATAAAAAGAGAAAAGAAAAACTCTTATGAGACAAGTATCAAAAAATACAGTAAGGCACTTGAAGAAGATGCAAGTGATGATGTGGCTCAAGATAAAATAATCAAATTTACAAGAAAACTATTTAATTTATATGAAGGTATTTCAAGAGGAGTAAATATTGGTATTTATGATGTCAATATTGTAGATATGACTTGGGGGACTGCGATGCTGAAATTATACACTAACAATAAAGTATTTTTGGCTGAAGTACGAAAAAAAAATAAAAATGCTTGGTCACAATTTGAAAAGGTAATTAAAATAATTGAACCTCTTCATAAAGAACAAGTAGAAGAATTTGACTCAGAAGAAGAAGAACAAGATAAAAAAGTAGATAAAACAGAGAAATCTGATTAAATAATAATTCTTTTTAAACAACAATATATGAGGTACCTTATGGTAATCAATTTAACATCTACTAATGGAGATTTAAAACAACTTAAAACAAGTTTTAGTTAGACAGTTTTCTTTTTTGGACTTTTTCCACCATTATTTAGACGTGATTTGAAATGGGGTGGTATAATATTTGGGGTTACTTTAGTTTTATCGTTAATAGCACAGTATCTTTCATCTTATGCATTTATAGGAAATTTGGCATTCGGAATATATATGGCATTAAATTATAATAAAATTTATATTAAAGACTTAGTTGCTAATGGTTGGAAACCAGCTGACCATGCTGATGAACAGATTTTAGCACATTTGTAAAAGTATTCCCAAATAAATTGCAATTTATTTGGGAATTAAATCTAAAAAAATATATCTACAAAAGGTATTATGTGCATAAAGTGATTATAGCTTTGTTATTTTTT
>JAYTXK010000372.1:0-2009 GCA_043743005.1 Ignavibacteriota bacterium | reverse complement strand
CAACACTTAATTTCAAATCTATTTTAAAATTATTTGTAGGGCTTTCTCGAGAGGTTAAATCTTTTGTTGTACTATATAACTTCCAAAAATAAGTTTTTGTATCCTCTAATTTTATAACTTTAGAAGTATCAATAATATTTGTATAAGTATTTGAATTTTGAGAATAATCAATATTTTCAGCCACCACTAATTTATAATCTACTGCATTTGGAACTACATTCCAAACAAAATTTATATCTACTTTATTTAAAACAGAATTGCTTAATGGTAATAAAGCTATTGGGAATTTTGGAATTAAGGAGCTACTAATTGTAAATTTTCTAATTTCAGACCATAGACTCACATTATTAACGGTTTGAGCTTGAACTCTCCAGTAATATGTAGAATCGCTTTCCAATTTTGATATTTGTAATTCACCCAAATTAATTATTGTATCATTTATTAATTTGTCAAATAATAAAGAATTTGAAACTTGCAACCTGTATTTAATTGCATTTGAAACTAATTTCCAAGAGAATGTAACATCATTTGTTAAATCATTACTTGAATTTTTAGGTAAAAGTAATATTGGTATTTCTAATGTTTGCGATTGTGCTGTTTTAAATTCCCAAATTTCAGACCAAGCACTATTTCCATTTGAAAAGTTTGCTCTTATTTCCCAAAAATATTCTTTTGAATTTCCAAGATTTTGTAATATCAAACTATTTGACGAGCTTGTAAAAGTTTGACTTTTATTAAAATTTACATTATCACTTAAATAAATCTCATAATTAATTTTATTACTTATTTCATTCCATCTTAAAGTAATATTTTGTAGTTCATTATTTGATAAATTTGGTGGGTATAACAATTTAGGAACTACAATTTGAGTTGTAAATTGATAAATTTCAGACCATTCACTAGTGTCAGCATTATTTATAGCTCTTATTCTCCAAAAATACCTTGTATCACTTGCTAAATTATTATAATGTGCATTTTGAGATATGAAAGTAAAACCAACTTGTTCTAAAGTGTTAAAATCAAAATATTTTGAAATTTCGTATTGATATTTTTCTGCTTCTATTGATTTCTCAAAATTTAAAATCCCAGTAACATCTTTTCCTGTTGATTTGTTTTCAGGTGAAATTAGTTTTGGTACAGATATAGCAGTTTTAAAATTATACACTTTAGACCAATCTGTAGCACCATCACCGTTTATAGCTGCCACTCTCCAATAATATTTTGTATATGGATTTAATGCTTGATATAAATAGCTTGTGTCTATTAAGTTAGATTGAGATATTAGCTTGCTTTTAAAAGTAGAATCATTATTAAGTTCAATTGCATAGTTTACTGCATAATTAATAGTATTCCATTTAAGTTTACCAGTTTTATAAGATAAATTGATTGAATTTGTTTTTGGTTCTGATAATATTGGAATATTTATTGGCGTTCTAAAATTCCAAATTTCTGAATTTGGACCGTAATAGTCAAATTCAATGCTATATGCTTTCACTCTCCAAAAATATTTATTTCCATTTTCATTTTTGGTAAAGCTAAATGAAGTTTGACTTGTTAATGAATCTATTAATAGTACATTAAAGTCTGATGCTTTTGAAATTTGAATTTTATATTTATCTGCACCTAAAGTTGAATTCCATTTTAATAGTGAATCTCCTTTAAAAAGAGATTCTTTTAATGGAGACTTAAGAAAAGGTGCAGAAGTCGGTAAGGATTTGTTATTGCAAATAATAATTTCACCTAATTGAGTAATATTTGCTTCCAATGTTTTATTACTTTGATTATAAACAGTATTTAACTTACTAAATATCCCTTTGTTCTCTCCATCTCTCATAAACAAACAAAATGTATCTTTAGTATTAAATCCAGTCAAACCTATTGTATTTATAGTTAACTTACCTGATAAAGTACCAACTTCACCACTTATTACCCATCTATAATTTAACCTTTTAGCAGGATAGAAATCAACAAAATTAGGATTGTTCGGCAAATAATTGTGCTTTTCAATT
>JAYTXK010000371.1:0-4099 GCA_043743005.1 Ignavibacteriota bacterium | reverse complement strand
GTTTGACTACTTTAACCCTTTTTGATAATAATGGTAGAAGAATTGAGATATTAAATGAAAAAAATATGATTGAAGGTGAATATGATATTAATTTAAACTCTAATAACTTAAATGCCGGGGCATATTTTATAAAACTTGAAACAGCTAACAAAAATGTTATTAGACCTATTAGAGTTGTAAAATAAATTTTTGTTTATTAAAACTTAAAGTCATATTTAGCAATGAATATGGCTTTTTTTATTATTTCAGACTATTTCAATTTTGAATGCAATTCTTTTTATTAATAATCGTTTGATACTTTTGATATTATTTAAAAGTGAAATTTAAGTTATTTATAAAAAATAATTTATCTTTGTATTCTATATTTTGTAATTTATTTAAAAAGAAATGAACTCATTAAAACTAACTAAAATTGCTTTTATTACATTAACTATTGCAATATCAGCAGCTACACGATTTATTCCACATCCACCTAATTTCACACCTATTTTATCTATGGCACTTATTGGTGGAGCTTTTATAAATGACAAAAGATTAGCTTTTTTAATCCCCATATTAGCTATGTTTGTAAGTGATGCTTTTTTGGGTTTTCATGCAACTATGGTTTCAGTTTATTTCTGCTTTATATTGACTGTTGCTTTAGGGTTTTTTATTAAAGATAGCAATAGTCCAATTAAAGTTGCTGGCTTTTCGCTTGTTAGTTCGGTTATGTTTTATTTGATTACAAACTTAGCTCATTTTATATTAATGTCTGATTACTCAAAAGACTATGTAGGTTTAATTACTTGTTTTTCAAGTGCAATTCCTTTTTTCAAATATACTTTATTAAGTGGATTAATATACTCATTAGCATTATTTTATTCGATTACTTTATTTGAAAAATATGCTGAGCCAAAATTAATACTAATTAAAATTAACAAATAAAAATATAAAGTTTTGTTTTAATTCTGAAATACTTAAATTTAAAAAAGCTATTTAGAAATTAACTAAATAGCTTTTTTTATAAATTTAATAAAACTTATAACTTATTAATTTTTAACAAGTTCCAGCTCTTTTTTAAGATATTTTCCAGTTAAACTTTTTTTGTTTTTACTGATTTCAGCAGGTGTGCCTTGAGCTACAATTTCACCACCATCTTTGCCACCATTTGGTCCTAAATCAATTATCCAATCAGCACATTTAATCACATCGAGATTATGTTCAATTATCAAAACTGTATTTCCCTTATCCACAAGCTCTTGCATTAATCTATTCAATACCCTAATATCTTCAAAATGCAATCCTGTTGTTGGTTCATCTAATAAATAAAGTGTTTTGCCTGTGCTTTTCTTTGAAAGCTCTGTTGCAAGTTTTACCCTTTGAGCTTCTCCACCAGAAAGAGTAGGTGATTGCTGACCCAATTTAATATAAGTCAAACCAACATCATTCAATGCTTTTACTTTTTGTTGGATTTTAGGAATATCAGCGAAAAATTCCAATGCTTCTTCCACATTCATATCTAATATATCAGCTATTGATTTACCTTTGTAAAATACAGTTAATGTTTCTTTATTATACCTTTTTCCATTACATTCTTGACATTCTACATATACATCAGGTAAAAAGTTCATTTCAATTTTCTTTAAGCCAGCACCTTCGCATTCTTCACATCTACCTTCTTTTACATTAAATGAAAATCTACCCGGCTTGTAGCCTCTAATTTTTGATTCAGGAAGTATTGCAAAGAAATCTCTAATATGAGTAAAAACTCCTGTATAAGTTGATGGATTTGATCTTGGAGTGCGACCAATTGGTGTTTGGTCTATTTCAATCACTTTATCAATATGTTCTAATCCTTCTACCTTTTTATATGGCAAAGGCAATGCTAAAGAATTGTAAAAATGCTTTGAAAGAATAGGGTAAAGAGTATCATTAATCAATGATGATTTACCTGATCCACTAAGACCAGTTATACAAATTAATTTACCCAAAGGGAGATGTAAATCTACATTTTTTAGATTGTTTCCTGTTGCACCCAAAAGAGATAAGTTTTTCCCATTACCTTCTCTTAACTTAGAAACAAATTCTTCAATATAGTGATTTAGTAAATATTTTGCGGTAATAGACTTCCCTAATTCTTCTTTAGAAAGATTTTTGATATTTTCTGGTTCTGTTTTTAATACAATTTCACCACCGTGAATACCAGCACCAGGACCCATATCAATAAAATAATCACATTCTTCAATCATAGCTCTATCGTGTTCAACTACAATCAATGTATTCCCCAAATCACGTAATTTTTTTAATGAATTAATCAGCTTATCATTATCATGTTGATGCAATCCTATGCTTGGTTCATCTAATACATACATTACACCAACGAGCTTAGAGCCAATTTGAGAAGCTAACCTAATTCTTTGGGATTCTCCTCCAGATAAAGTGCGAGCTTGCCTGCTTAGTGATAAATAAGTTAAGCCTACATTTATTAAAAATTCAAGTCTTTCCTTTATTTCTTTTAGAATTTGTGTAGCAATTAGTGATTGTCTATTTGTAAGAATAGAATTGAAACTTGTAAAATAATCATAAGTTTCTGAAATACTCATTTTACAAATATCTGAAATACTCAAGTCATTAATTTTCACGGCAGTACTTTCTTTATTTAATCTACCATAATTGCAGTCTGGACAAGCTATAAAAGTCATATATTCTTCATATCTTACTTTATCTGATTCTTTAGTTGCATTTTGATGTAGATTATGAAATGTTGGTAAAATACCAGCAAACTTTTGCTTATATTTTACTGCTTTACCACTTTTGTAAGCGTAACTAATCTCAATTTCTTCCTCATCACCATTAAGCATTTTATTAAATAGCTTTTGATCTAAATCTTTTATAGGCAAATCAACATCAATTTTATTAAGATTAATAAAAGAATTTACTTGCAAATAAAGCCAGCTATGTTCATTATAATTAAATAACTTAATAGCACCATCTTTTAAAGAAACATTATCATCTGGAATAAGTAAATTCAAATTGAAATCTCTCAATTCTCCTAAACCATTACATTTTTTACAAGCACCATAAGGAGAATTAAAAGAAAACATATTAGGAGCAAGTTTTTCATAAGATTTTGCACAATTAGGGCAAGAGTATTGAGTAGAGAATAATTTTTCAGTCCAAAAATCTTCTCTAGAGCCTTCCTTTTCAACCAGAATTATCAAAGTGCCATCGCCATGACTTAAAGCCAAATCTACTGATTCAGTTAGTCTTTGAATTTGACTTTCATCTGCTACTAACTTATCAATTACAATTTCAATATTATGTACTACATAGCGAGCAAGTTGCATTCCACTAACAATCTCTTTTACCGATTTATCAACCCTAACTTTTGTAAATCCCTGCTTAATAAACTGCTCAAAAAGTTCTCTATAATGCCCTTTTCTTCCTCTAACAATTGGAGCAAGCAACATTATTTTCTTGCCTTTATATAGATTTACAATACTGTCAACAATTTGATCTCTTGTTTTTTGCTCAACTGGAATATTGCAATCAACACAAAATTGAGTACCAATTTTTGTATAGAGCAATCTTAAATAATCATAAACTTCTGTAACTGTGCCAACTGTAGAACGAGGATTGGTGCCAAGAGTTTTTTGTTCGATAGAAATAGCAGGGGATAGCCCTTCGATTAAATCGACATCAGGCTTTTTCATTGCACCCATAAAATTGCGTGCATAAGAAGAAAGGCATTCAATATATCTGCGTTGACCTTCTGCATATAAAGTATCAAAAGCCAAACTAGATTTGCCCGAACCCGAAAGCCCAGTAATTACAGTTAATTTATCATGAGGAATTTTAATGTTAATATTTTTAAGATTATGCTCTTTTGCTCCCCACACTTTTATTTCAGTAAGTCCATCTATAGAATTAGTAACTGTTGCTGTAGTCTTTTTAGCCATTTTTATTTTTTTATTTTGTATATCAATACATTAACGAAAAAACCTAAATAAATTGTATAACTTCGTGAATTTCCTATTTATTAAAAAAACAATTGAGGTTTTATTTGATTTTGAATTTGTCTGTAATGTTTCTATTAAAATAATTAAAAAATTATGTTTTG
>JAYTXK010000370.1:0-4391 GCA_043743005.1 Ignavibacteriota bacterium | reverse complement strand
TATGAAGTATTACCTTCAAATTCATCATAGGAGTAATTTGTAACTGATTGAGTTGAATAATTATATTTTCCAGTTGCAAACAGATAATTATGTCTTGCTCTTTTTACCCATTGCTTTAATAAATACATTCTCTGGTTTTCATCAAAGTGCATTTGCCAATCTTTAGAAGCTGTCCAATTATTAAACGAACCAATTACGAACAAATCATCTTTAGTTCTAAGATTTAATGGATCTAAAGCGAATTCAACATAAACATAATCATCGTAAACACTGCTGATAAATGAAGTAATCATATAACCATTATCATCTTGGTAAAATGAATTCCCATTGCGTGGTGCTTCTGAAAATGGTATTCTTATTGGCTCCCTTGTTCTGGGGAATTGTGCAGTTATTGATAAGTCTAAAATTCTATACTGGTTTTCAGCAGGCAAATCGTCAATTCTAAATCTTTTGCCAAAAGATGAAAACCCTCCAATAGAATAAGGAATTTTGTATTTATATCTTTCTCTAAAATCATCTTTCAAAATATTATTAGAACAAATAATTGGCTCACTCCATCTATTATTATTATAAAAAACAACAGTTTTCAATTGTGATTCTATTAGCATAGTATTTGATTGAACTATAGCCTCAAGGCTTAGAGCTGTTTTTGTAACTTTATATTTTGAATCGTATAAATCAGTATATAAAAAGATTGAAGTTGTTGCTTTTGGCTTAACTACAAAAAACTTTGCTTCTGAAATTAGAGAATCGTTATCATAATCAAAAAATTTTGCTTTCCAATTGCCACCGTATTTGAATTGAATTTGCGAACTTGGTATCTCAACACTTGCTCTATGTGAGAAATAAAGAGAAGAAGAAAATGCTGAAGTCCAGTTTACATTTGAAGTTCTCATAAAATTACTATTAATAAATACATTTTCAGTCTCGGTCCAATCAGCATTGCAATGTACAAACCGAACATACAAACTTGGTGGCACATTTGCCATAATATCCATTTCAATTGTAATTTTTTCAGAACTTAAAGGAACTTTTTCTGTTGTTTTACCACCTGAAATATATAAAATAGGTGGAGAAAGCTCGTCATTATTTCCAAAAGCACGAATAAAACGAACTTGCAAAGGTATTTTTATCTCTTCTAACTTTTGCGAATATGCTTTAATTGCCAAACAAAGTAATAATATGTAAATTAATTTTTTAATTTATTTAAATCCTTTAGATTTGAAGCAATAGAGGCGAAATAGTTAGAGAATTGTTTTTTTTAATTTAATATTTATAATTAATTATGGTCTATTTTTGACTAAAAAGAATGTATCTTTTATTACAGAACTTGAACCAAAAACCCCAATTCCTTTACCACTTGTACTTTTAACACTACTTAAAAGTGAGTTGTATTCACGAGAAGTTCTATTTTGCAAAAACCATCTAATTGTATTATAATCTGGTGCATATAAATAAATTTCATGCTTGCCAAACCATTTAAATATTGACCAAACAACTGGAGTTTTTGTAGTAGGTAAAAATCCTAAACTTGTTTGATCTTTGAAAAAATTATCTCCTCTTATAGGTCTATTTATTCTACGGTTTTTCTCTTTTTCATTTTGATTTGGAGTGTATTTGCCATATTCCAATGTATCCATACATTTGACAGCAATAATATAATAAGGAACTGAACTAATTGGAAGCCAAGCAATAGTATCAGTTGGTGGTGCAGAAAGTGAATCAAACGGGAATTGAACTTCTTTCTTAATAGAGTACTTAATATCCCAAGCAGTTGGCATTGGAGTAAATGTTTCACCACTTGTAATTTCACCATCTAAATATTCCACTCTAATTGTATATTTAGTATTTTCTTTAACTAAATAACTTGTATCTTGAGCATAGAACTTGAGCGAATCTGGTATTAATTTTAGCGATTTAATTACATTACCATTAGCATCTAATTCATTAATATAGGCTTGCTTCACTTGAGCCAATCCTTCTTTGTAACTTTTGTTTAGTCTAAAAGTATCAGTTAAATTTTGAGATTTAGAAATTGCAATATCATTTATTGGCTGCCCAACAAAAATAAAAGCTTCTATTAAATATCTTTCTTGATAATCTCCTAATGGCACAGGATCTCCACAAGAAGTAAATATTAAGTTAGTTATTACTAAAAACAATATTGCAAAATAGAATTTGAAATTATTTTTGCATTTTTCAAGAAATCCAAAGTTTACTTTTTTCATTGTCTTATTAGTTTAAAATTTAACTTCAATAGAAAATGTAGGAATTATAGGTAACAACTTCACATCAGTTACTTCTACTACCGAACCATTGGTATTGTAGTATCTAAACCAAATATCTCTTCGATTATAAAGGTTATAAATATCTAAAATTACTTTTGCAGGCAGTCCGAACATACTAAATTTATAACTTCCATTTACATTTAATTGGTGAGAGGGTGGTAATCTTAGTCCATATCTTTCAGACATAAAAACTTTTCTTGAACCATAAGTTTGTTCGGGCAATAAAGATTGAAATTGGGAAGTAGCACCAGTATATGGTTGACCAGTTTGCAAAGTGAAATTAGCACCAGCATCCCAAGTCTCATCAAAATTATATTGTCCTACTAATTTTAAATCGTGCCTTCTGTCATATTTTGGATGAAATGTATTACCACCATTTAATGAATCGAATGTAGCATTTATCACTCCAAATCCATAGCCAGCCCAACCTGTAAATTTCCCAATTCTTTTTTGTAGAAATATTTCAAACCCATAGGAGTCCCCATTGCCTTGAAATAATGCATCTCTACCAGTTCCAATTTTCAAAGCATTTCTATTTAATTCATTAATATTTTCAAGAGTTTTATAATATACATCAAGATTTAAATCATAATCATCAGCAGGCTTAGTTTCAAAAGACAAAATATAATGTTGTGATTTTCCCATATTAAGAGTGCTATCAGTACCAAGCCAAGTATCAAAAAAAGAAAAATCTGGTTGTGTAGCTAATTTAAGATTTTGGTGATATATTCCCCAAGCTGCTTTTATTGCCAAATTAGGCATTGCTTGGTATCTAAATGCAAATCTTGGATCTGAAGTAACTCTATTAATAAATTGCCAATAGCTAAGTCTCCAACCACTTTGAATGCTAAATTCATCACTTACTTGATAGTTAAATTGAGCGAAAGAATTAAATGAATAATCTATTACTTTGAAATTTGTTGTTCCATTGCCAGAGCCTTCAGGTATTGAATCAGAGTTAGCAAAATTTGACAAATATTTAAATTCATATTTATTAATTTCAAAACCAAATTTAGATGTAAATTGTTCATTTACAAGCCATTCAAAATTTCCTTTCAAAGTGAAATCATTTATTGAATTTGCAACCAATACTTTGTATCCTGAGTTATCGCCTGTAAATCCATTTTCATATTCACTTGCACTAAAACTCAAAGTGCTAAAAAGAGTCTCATCAAATATATGAGTCCATTTGAATGCACCAAGTGTATTTGCCAAATTCAAATCAATTCCTAATCCAAATGCAGAATAATTTAAATGATCTTTACTCCTAAAAGCACTTAAAAAGAGCTTATCATTTGAACCTAAATTTTGATTTACTTTTAGATTAACATCATAAAAATTAAAATCAGGCAAAGGGTTTTCTTTGTCTTCAGGCACCAATGCCTTGAGAAGTTCAAGATAAGTTCTTCTACCTCCTAAGTAATAAGAACCATTTCCTATTGGTCCTTCTATTGATAAGCGAGAAGAAATTGCTCCAATTGATGCTAAACCTTCAAACTTTTCTTTATTTCCATCTTTTTGTGTTATGTTCAAAACTGCTGAAAGTCTGCCTCCATACTCAGCTGGAAAGCCACCTTTTATTAATTCAACATCTTTTACTGCATCAGCATTAAATGTTGAGATAAATCCAAATAAATGAGATGGATTATAAACAGCTGAACCATCAACCAGAACTAAGTTTTGATCAGGTGAACCTCCTCTAATATACAATCCAGATGAAATTTGTGAGGAAGTAAGTATTCCGGGAAGCATTTGAAGAGAACGAAAAATATCTGACTCTCCACCGATTCTAATTTCTTTTAATTGAGAAACAGGAATATTTACTTTTGAAATTGAAATTTGTCTTTTTTCATCTTCTCTATCAGCATAAACAGTAACTTCTTTACTATTTATATTTGAAATTTTCAAAGAAAAATCTTTTCTTATATTTTTACTTTTAGATAAAGAAATGCTCTCATAAATTTTTTCATAACCTATATAGCTGATTACAATTTGGTAGTCGCCAGCTGGTATGTTTCGTATTGAGAAATATCCACTTTTATTAGTATATGCCCCATATTTTGTTCCTTTTAAAGAGACAGAAGCACTTATCAGAGTTTCCTT
>JAYTXK010000369.1:0-2509 GCA_043743005.1 Ignavibacteriota bacterium | reverse complement strand
TTTTAAAATTAACAAAATCTTCGTAATATAGTTTAATTTCTGTATCCTTAATTATAGTTGTGTTATTGATTTTGATAGCCAAATCAGCATTTAAATTTGTAATTAATCTTGGAATACTGTCTTCAAAATAAATATCTTCTATTTCTAAGTTACCTTGATTTATATTGACTCTATAATTACTATTTAATACTATTTTGTTTTTAGAAAATTTTAGACTATTAGGTGGTATAACTATTGGAGTAGAAATTGAATTCCCTAAAGCAGCTATACAATCAATAGTTGCCAAAGTATCTCCTACTTTTACATTATATAAAGTTACTAATTGTTTAATTTCTACAATTTGATTTCCACTTTCAAATTTTCCTCTTTGATTTGGATTAGCTGGAGTCATCAATGTTTCATTAAAAACAAAATTAAAAGTAACTTCATCAATTGTATTATCTTTTATTAAAGGTATTCTATCAAAAATAACTGGTAATTTAAATGTCTCCCCTACTTTAGCTTTAATTTTAGGAATAGATAATGAATAATCTCTTAATATTGGTGGAGGCTCAGGACTAATTTTACCAATTAATACTACTTTAAAAAGAGAATCTCTAAAATCTTCATTTATATTACCTAAAAAATGTATAAAAAGAAATGAAACTTTAATTCCGGGTAATAGTGGTGGTGTTTTAGGATTAGTCATTGGGAAAAATAAATTAATCTTTAATGAAGAATCTTTTTCAATTTCAAATTTTATTATTTGACTTATGTCATCTACACCAAAATAATCTGAATCTCTAAATTTAATTTCAAATTGATCAAATTCTACTTTTTTAGTATTTCTATTTTTCAATTCTAATTGTTTAATATCTGTAATTTTTCTATCTTTAGTTGTCTCAAAAAACAATGTGTCTGTATTTACAGATACAGGGAGTGGTTTCTGGTATGCTTTTAAATCAATGTTAAAAAGCAATGTTAATAGTAAAATATAAATGATTTTCATTTTTTGCTCTTATTTTTTTCTAAATTTAAGTAAAAATAAATACAATTTAATATTAATTCTTGTTATAATTCTGTAACGAATTAAATAATTATGTATTCTTATTAATGAAAGCTTTCACAAACACAAACAAGAATACATTAAAAATAAAATTATTACAAAAAGGAAACATTATGAAAAACATCATAAAAAACAAAATAAATGCTTTGGCATTAATAGCAGTGGCAGCAATGTTTACTGGATTATTAAGTTGCTCTGATACTAGCAACCCATTAGGCTCAGTTAATCAAAATAATAATTCTGGCTTAGTATCATCTAATAGTACTGATAACACAGATAATAATATAACTGATGAATATGCAATTAAAGGTCCTGAACATGGTCCTGGTCATGATAATAAAGGTACTAATATTAAAAAACGTGCTTTACCATTGCCTTGCTTAAATCTATCTACTGAACAATTAACTTCTTTAAAAACTCTTAGACACGATACTGAAACTAAAAACTCACAACTAAGAAAAGATTTTGAAACTCAAGTAAAAGCTCTTAGAGATGCTGCAATTGCTGCAAGTAGTGGTACAGTTACTATTTCTATTAATAAAGATTCTATAAATGCAATTATTACTGATTTGCAAGCTAAAGAGAAAGCTATTAATGACCAATTGAGAGATAAAGAAAGTCAATTGAAAGCTCAATTAGATGCAATAAAAGCTAACTATAAAGATCAACTAACTGCTGCTGGTTCTGATAGAGCTGCAAGAAAAGCAATAGAAGATAAAATGAGAACAGAAATGAAAACAGCTCAAGATGCTTTTCAAACTGATACTAAATCGCTTAAAGATCAACAAAGAACAATACATTCTCAAATTGAACAAGTAAGACACTCACTTGGTGAATTGGAACATAAAAAGGAACATGGTCCAATATTAGATGCAACTACAAAAGCTGCATTAGATGCTCAAGTTAAAATATTAGCTGATGCACTTAAATTAGCTCTTGATGCAAATGAAAAAGCATTCTTAGATGCATTTAGAAATGGATTAACTGCTGAACAACAAGTAATATTTGATGCTTGGGTAGCTGGAACAGATTGCAACCATACAACTAAAAAAGTTGTTAAATAATTTTCTCTCATTAGTCTCTCCAAAAATAAGAAAAAGCTACCAAATATTTTGAGTAGCTTTTTTTTATTAATTTTCTATATCACTTCTATATAATAGACTTTACTAATTATCTTTGGAAACGATTTCTAAATACATTCAACCCTTTCGTAATTGCATTTATAATTCCTAAAGTCTGATTTACTGGTGTCGATACTTTTTCATAAATATTTGATGCTAAATCTTCAAAAGGTTCTAATGTTTTACCAATTCTTTCAATTTTAGAATTTGTATTTGAAACTAAATTCCTAATTTCATCTGAAGTTCTATCATAATTTGTCAAACTTTCATTGACTTTTACATTTAGATGATCCAAATTTATAATTGTAGTATTAATATCTTTCTTGATTTCTTTGACTTCATC
>JAYTXK010000368.1:0-3553 GCA_043743005.1 Ignavibacteriota bacterium | reverse complement strand
GCTCTTGATGCAAATGAAAAAGCATTCTTAGATGCTTTTAGAAATATGTTAACTCCAGAACAAAAAATTATTTATGATGCTTGGCTTGCTGGTACTCCTTGTGATAAAAACACAAAGAAAACTACCAAATAGTTTTAAAAAGACTTTAATATTTAAAGAGCTAATCATAATTTTGATTAGCTCTTTTTTTTTATAAAATTTTACTTGATTAATATAATGATAAACACTAAATTGCATTTTTTAAAATTAAAAATAATTAATTAAAGGACAAAAATAAAAAAAATCAAGCTAATATCGATAATTACAGTTGTAATTATATTATCAACACTAAATGTATTTTCTCAAGGACCAAAAGGTAAAAGCTTTGGCTTTGGACTTGTATTAGGAGACCCACTAGGACTTACTGGTAAGTATTGGCTTAATAGAGAAAATGCAATAGATTTTTATCTTGGCTCATCTTATTTTGGTAGTGTTAGGATTGGAGGAGATTATTTGTGGCATTTTGATGCTTTCAAATCTAATGTAGTAAAAATGTATGCTGGACCAGGTTTGGTTTTTGGATTAGGTAATGGAAAAGGTGCTTGGTATAAAGAAGATCACGATAAATTTTATTATAGAAATAATAATTCGTTAGGAATTGGTGCAAGGGTTCTTTTTGGAATTAATGTAATTCTTAAAAATGTTCCTCTAGAAATGTTTTTTGAAGTTGGTCCATTAATTGGAATTGTACCTAATTATGGAGTAAATTTAGATGCTGCAATTGGAATAAGGTTTTATCCATAAAAATTTCTTAAATTTGTAAAAAGTTTTATCAATTTTTATAAATTATTATGAAATTATTATTAATAGTATTTTTATGTCCATTTTTATTATTAAGTGCAAGTTTAAACTCAGTTGAGAATCAAAATATTCTCAAAAATGAAATTATTAATAAATACAAACCACTTTTAAAAACACTTACTGAAAAGAATAATTTGGATAATATTATTCAGAAATCTATTCCTAACTTATTAAATATTTGGGATGGTAGCTTAGATGAGCTTAAAGTATTTGTTTTAGAAAATATCAAAATTGAAAATGAAAGTAAAAAAGAATTATTACTATCATTTTCAAAAAATTATGAAATAATTCTGGGACATTTGAATGATATTAATCTTGGAGTAAAGCAAAAAACACAACTTGATTTGGGTGAGTTAACCAAATTAGATGAAATGTTTAGCGAGTACGACCCATACACTCATTTATTCAATGACTTATACTCAAATAAAATTGCGTATTTAATAGCACTTAATTTTCCAAGCTATACATTAAAAGAAAAAACAAAATTTGGCAAAGATTGGTCTTCACTTGATTGGGCTTATGCAAGATTAGGCGATTTATTTACAAGCAAAATTCCATCTGAAATTAATGCCAATATTTCAAAAGCACAATCATTAGCTGATAATTACATAGCTCAATATTATATTTATATGGGAAATCTTATTGATGATAAAGGTAGTACTTTATTCCCACAAGATATGAAATTAATTAGCCATTGGAATCTTAGAGATGAACTTAAATCGAATTATGGGACTACAAATGGTTTCTTGAAGCAGAAGCAAGTTTATACTGTAATGAAGCATATAATTTCACAAGATATACCCAAAGATGTAATAAATAATTCTAAATTAAAATGGAATCCAGATAATAATAAAGTTTTTTCAGAAGCTGGAGAAGTTAAATATACTGCAGAGCCAAACACTCGATATTGGCATTTACTAAATAACTTCAAAGCACTTAGAGAAATTGATAAATTATCACCTGAAATGGGTACTTACATTGAAAGAAAGTTTAATGGTGAGTATGAAATTCCACAAAAAGATATTGAAGATTTATTTACTAGTTTTGTTAGCTCTCCAGTAGTTAAAGAAGTTGCAAGTTTAATTAAAAAAAGATTGGGTAGGGATTTAGAGCCTTTCGATATATGGTACGATGGTTTTAAAGCTCGTAGTGCTATTAGCGAAGAAGATTTGAGTAATATGACTCGTGAAAGATACAAATCTCCTGATGATTTTAAAAAAGAGCTTCCAAATATATTAACTAAATTAGGCTTTAGTCAAGAGAAAGCTAATTTTATTGCTTCAAAAGTTGATGTAGATCCTTCAAGGGGAGCTGGGCATGCTGCTCCTTCAGAAATGAAAGCTTCAAATTCTCATTTGAGAACTCACATTGGTAAAAATGGAATGGACTACAAAGGCTATAATATTGCTGTACATGAATTTGGACATAATGTTGAGCAAACAATTTCATTGAATGATGTGGATTATTATTTAATGCGTTCAGTTCCCAATAATGCTTTTACAGAGGCAATTGCTTTTGTTTTCCAACAAAGAGATTTGGATTTGCTTGGAATTAAAAATGAAGATAAAAATAGGAAAAATCTTTACGCTTTGGATAATTTTTGGAATACTTATGAAATTATGGGAGTTTCTCTGGTAGATATTCGTGTTTGGAAATGGCTTTATGAAAATCCTGATACTAACCCAGAAGAGCTAAACAAAGCAGTAAATCAAATTGCAAAGGATGTATGGAATGAGTTTTATGCACCAGTAATTGGCAAAAAAGATGAACCAATTTTGGGTATTTACTCTCACATGATTGACTATCCTCTCTACCTTTCAGGTTACCCTTTAGGTCATTTAATTGAATTCCAATTAGAGCAACAAATTGAAGGAAAGAATATCGGTACAGAACTTGAAAGAATTTGCAAGCAAGGTAAATTAATTCCTCAAGTTTGGATGGAAAAAGCAGTTGGCTCTCCAATTTCAGCAAAACCAATATTAGAAGCAGCACATAAAGCAGTTGTTGAAATAAGGTAAAAATAAATTTTTAATAACTTTATAAATGATTTAAAACTCAAGAAAAATAAACCTTATCTAAAAATTAAATATATATTAACAAAAATATATTTATAATATTATCGTTTTTAAGTTAATACAAATAAAAGAAAAATAAAAATGCAAGAACAAACTTTAACTTATGAACAATTAATAGCTTTATTTCAAGAAACAGATGCCAGAATGGACAAAAGATTCAAAGAAACAAACGCTAGAATGGACAAAGGTTATCAAGAAACTAAGGCTTTGTTTCAAGAAACAGATGCAAAATTTCAAGAAACAGATGCCAGAATGGACAAAAGATTTCAAGAAACAGATGCCAGAATGGATAAAAGTTATCAAGAAACTAAGGCTTTGTTTCAAGAAACAGATGCAAAATTCCAAGAAACAGCAAAAGATTTGGATAGACTCGGAAAGCAAATTGGTGGATTAGGAAATACTTTTGGAAAATATACAGAGGGTTTATTAGGTCCTTCAATTCGTAAAATATTAGAAAATAATTTAGGTGCAGAATATGTTACTGCTAACCTAAAACGAAAGCTAAACAATAAAGAATTTGAAATAGATTTTTTTGGCTCATGCAATGGAAAAGTAAATAAAGCATTTGTGGTGGAAGTGAAAACTACTTTGCAAGATATACATATTGATCAATTAATGAAGACAATTGAGATGCTCCC
>JAYTXK010000367.1:0-1801 GCA_043743005.1 Ignavibacteriota bacterium | reverse complement strand
ACAATTCAGTCTTATAATCTTAGATTAAATTCATTAAAATTTATTTAAGACAGAATTGTTAAAAATGGAGAAAATATTCGATTTCATTGCTACTTATTTAATTGATTCTTTTATTTTTATTAACCTACGAATTGATAGAAAACAATTATGATAAATGTTTTCCTTTTGTTACATTCACATAAAACGAGAATTTGAGTAGCTATTTAAAAAAAATATTTTCAATATTATTAATTATTATAATACTTATTATCATTTCATTTGAAAATGATTATAATGTCTATGCTATGGCAAGCACTTCCGAACATTCAATTCCTTTTAGCCTAAACTTAATTAAATCTTTGTTTACTCCAAATTACATGATGATGCTATTAATTCAGCAAGAAATAAATTTGGAAGATAACCTTTATAAAAAAGATTCATTAGATAGAATTAATCCAATGTTATGGAAAAAGTCTATTTTAAATTCTCCATACAATAGGTATAAATCAAATGCAAGACAATCTAACTCTTTAAATATTAAAACCAAACTTGATAGTTCGGGTACAAAATTTAATAATAGTGAAAGTGCAAATGGGATTGATGTTGTACCAGCTTATGACTTAGGACTTGACGATTACTTAAGATTAAGAAAAGAAAAATTACAATTGAAAATGTGGGATTCTTTAACTACTCAATATGACATTAAAAAAGCATTGAGCAGTAAAGACTTTTCTCAAATGCTATCATCAGCTACTGGTTTGGAAATACCATTACCTCCAAGTCCACTTTTAGGAATATTTGGCAAACCAGAAGTTAGTATTAATGTAAATGGTGAAGTAAATTTGAGAATGGGTTGGAGATGGGACAAACAGAATTTGGGTACTGTTTCTGCTTTTGGACAATCACAAAGTTCTCCAATATTTAGTCAGGATATTAGAGTGAACGTTAGTGGTGGTATTGGCGATAAGGTAAAATTAAGCACAGATTGGAACACAAAGACTACATTTAGCAGAGATAACAAATTCAAAGTTGGATTTGATGGATATGATGATGATATAGTTAAAAAAGTAGAATTTGGAAATGTAACTTTACCTCTTACTTCTAGTTTAATAGGTGGTGGACAAGCATTATTTGGTGTAAGAGCAGATTTCCAATTCGGACCATTATTTCTTAAAACATTGCTTTCTCAAAAGAAAGGAGAAAGAAAGTTTATAGATGCAAGAGGTGGTAGTTCAAAACAGTATTTTTCAATTAGAGCTTATGATTACGCAAGAAATCATTTTTTCTTAGATACTGCTTATAAATCAATATATAAAGAATATTTTATAACAACTCCTGGTATAATCCCTTTATCAGCAAATAAAACTCGTATTAAAACTCTTGAAGTGTGGGAATCTAATAATATAGTCGGAGATGTGAAAGCAACTTCTGCTACTGCTGCTAAAGCATTTGCTGACTTAGACCCAATTGCTTATTTGGCAAAATATCCAGATGCTTTTAAAAGTAAGCCAATTGAATCTGGTATAGTAGAAGCTGGTAGATTTAATAGATTAGATACAAATCAATATAAATATGATAGGAACTTAGGTACTTTGGTAATTCTTAATTTAAAAACTGATAGGACTTATGCTGTTGGTTATAAAATTGAAGGAAACACTACTGCACCTGAAGATGATATGTATGTTGGTATGCTCAATGAGAATGCGAAATTAATTGAAAAAGATACTTTGATTTTGAAATTAGTATATCGCCAAAGTTTGCAACCGGGCTTTAAATCAATTTGGTCTCGTCAAATGAAAAATATTTATAGCATTAATGCTGC
>JAYTXK010000366.1:0-4328 GCA_043743005.1 Ignavibacteriota bacterium | reverse complement strand
TTTGTTTCCTAATATTTCCATATTGTTTGGTTGATTGGTGTTTTTGTTGGAAGCAAAATACAAAAGAAAATAATTTTGATAAAGGAGAAGTTTTTAGAAAAAATATCTTAAATTATTTTTTAAAAATTGCAGTTTATAAATTAATCATCAATTGGCTCAATCATAATATCATCTTTTATTTTTTCTATAGGAATTGTAGATTTGATACAGTTATCAATAATTAATTTATTTATAACTTTAGGGACTAAAGAACGAGCAACATCTTCCATATAAGCTGTTAATTTTATATTTGTGCTTATATCTCCCTGCCAAAAAGCATTACCATTTGATATGTCATAAAATTTTACAATTGAATTAAATGTAGTTGCAATTTCTCTTGCTCCACCTTCTTGAGTTACTGTTTTGTTTAAATAACTTGTTACATTTCCAGTTGAAATTGGAGTAGTTTTTGAACTTGAAACAGTTGGGACATAAATAGTTTCATAATCAATTCCATCAGGAGAAATTATTAAATAACTATCTAAATCATACTTTTTATAAATCTCAATTTTTTCATCATTTGTAAACTCTCTTAATGGTGGCATTAAAGTATGATTTGATACTGCAAAAACACCCTGTTTTTTTAACTCTTTAACTATAGAATTTTCAAATCCTTTTAAAGCATCTATTTTTTTAAATGCTGCAATTACTAAGACTCTCTGAAAGGTTTTTCCTTCATATTGAGGATCTTTCATTGATGTTACATAAGTTGAAGTACAACTTGATAAACAAAACATTAAAATCACTAAAATTGTTTTCATATTAATTTACTATTATACTAATTTGAAGAGAAATAACTTTTATTCAAACGAAAAACAAGAAACACCCACCCCCCTCACGCTTGCAAGATATAGCAGGCTTCTAAGCTAAATAAATTTTTAACAAATGGGAGCTTGGATATTGCTGTGGTTTTGATAGTTGGTAAGCCAAATTTCATTTTGAAAACAGGTCTAAGTAAGTAATAATCTTGTTTATATACTTTAAAGCCACTTTCTTCCACAGATTGTAAAAATTTCTTTGGAGTTAGTTTGATTGTTTGCAATCTTTTTACTTCTCCAATATCATTTTCTCTACCACCATTCAAAAATGAATAAAAAAGAGGGTTAGGCAAAAGATGAACATAAGGTACCATACCTAATTTATTGCCAACTGTATGCTGATGCCCACCGAATGGAGAATAATAAGGAGGAAAAGTTACAAATAGAAAGCCACCGGGCTTTAATAATTTTTTAATATTTGTTAGTGCAATAGTTGTGAAATCAAGATGTTCAATCACATCACGCAAAAGCACTAAGTCATAAGCATTTTTCCACTCAGGCTTTAAATCTTCGTTTATTATATCGTGATAAGCAAATTCAATTTTTACTCCACCAATTTCTGATATTTTTCTTCCCATTTCAAGTCTATGTTCTACTATATCAGTACCAAGTGCGTTTTTAGCCCCTTCTTCGACTAAAGCAGCAAGCACCCCACCCTCTGCCGAGCCAATCTCTGCCACACTATCGCCACTTTTGAAAGCATTATTTTGCTTTAAATATGATACAACTGTATCCACTCCAAGCTGATACATATATCCCCAATAATATTTGTAATTTTCAGGAATATCTATTGAATTTTGAATATTTTCAAAAAAATCTGTCATTTTATTTTTAGTATAAATATTTTGTTTTAATTTTGTATTAATGAATTAGATTACAAAAATAATAATAATTGAATGAAAATAGCATATTTATCAACTTTTTATCCTTATCGTGGTGGAATAGCACAATTTAACGCTTCACTTTTTAGAGAATTTGAAAAGGAAAATGAAATAAAAGCATATACTTTTTCAAGACAATATCCCGATTTGCTTTTCCCCGGAAGTAGCCAATATGTAAGTGATAATGATATTGCAGAGAAAATAGATGCAGAAAGAATATTAGATACAATAAATCCATTTTCTTATTATTCCACTGCAAAAAAAATAAATGAATTTAAGCCAGACTTGATGATTACTAAATTTTGGATGCCTTTTTTTGCTCCTTCTCTTGGCAAAATAGCAAGAAAATTAAATAACACAAAGTGTATTGCAGTTTTGGATAATGTAATTCCTCATGAAAAGCGTCTCGGAGATATGCAGCTTATTAATTACTTTATAAATTCTTATCATGGCTTTATTGCAATGAGTAATACTGTTCAAAATGATTTACTTTCATTAAAGCCAAATGCAAAGTCAATATTATTGCCACACCCATTATATGATCATTTTGGAGCAAAGATTGATAAAATCGAAGCCTGCAAAAAGTTAAATATACCTACTGATAAAAAAACACTTTTGTTCTTCGGATTTATCAGAGATTATAAGGGTTTGGATTTGCTAATTGATGCTATGAGTAAATTAGGTGATGATTATCATTTAGTAATAGCAGGGGAAGTATATGGAGATTATTCAAAATATGAAAAGCAAATTGATAAATTAGATATTCGCTCAAAAGTAAGTAATTTTGTAAGATATATTTCAGATGAAGAAGTACCTCTTTTCTTTTCTTCTGCCGATGTTTGCGTTTTGCCGTATAAATCAGCAACACAATCAGGCATAGTTGGCATTTCGTATCATTTCGATTTGCCTATTATATCTACTGATGTGGGTGGGTTACGTGAAATGATTGGCGATTTTGGCACTGGAATTATGGTAAAAGAGCCAAACTCTGAATTGATAGCAAATTCAATTAAAGATTACTTTTCTGAAGGTAAAATTGAAGAATATAAAAATAATATTTTAAACTATAAATCAGTAGCAAATTGGAAAAATTTGGCTAAGGAAATTATTGATTTTAGTGGGAAGATATAAAAGTAGGTTTTTAATAATAATTATTACTAAATTATAATTATAAAATCAAATAAAATTGTAATTTTGTAAACTATAAAAACTAAATTTAAGAGATAATTAAAATGGCTTTTTATCATAAACTTGGGATTTTGCCAAATCCAAAACATACTGCTTTTTATAAAGAAGATGGTACATTATTCAGAGAAGAATTAGTATCTACAAAAGGATTCTCTGGCATTTATTGCAACAAATATCATATTCACGCTCCTACTCAAACATTAGACTTAAAAGAACTTGAAAATGAGAAAAATGTAAATTGGTTGGAAGCACCTCTCCAACACTTTCATTTTTTTACAGATAAATTGAAATCAAATGGAGATTTCTTCACTTCAAGAAATTGTTTTTTGCAAAACTCACATTGCAGAATGTACACTGCTCACCCAAGCGAAAATCCTGACTATTTTTACAAAAATGCTTATGGGCATGAATATATTTTTATTCATCATGGAAGTGGAGTATTACTAAGCGATTATGGGAAAATTCCATTTGTTCCCGGTGATCAAATTATTGTTCCACAAGGTACTATTTTCCAACTAATGTTTGATAATTTTGATAATAACAAAATTGTTGTAGTCGAATCCGATACTCCTTATGAAATTCCTAAGCATTACAGAAATGAATATGGTCAATTAGAAGAACACGCTCCATATAGTGAAAGAGATTTCAAATTGCCAGAATACATGGAGCCAGTTTGGGAAAAGGGTAGCCATAGAATTGTAATCAAGGCTAAAGAAAGAATATTTGAATATATCCAACCACAACATCCTTATGGTTTAGTAGGGTGGGATGGTTATTTGTACCCTTTTGCTTTTAATATCAAAAGCTATCACCCAAAAGTGGGACGAATTCACTTGCCTCCACCAATTCACTTGCTTTATAAAACTCAACATTTTGTGGTTTGCAATTTCAATCCACGCCCTTTTGATTGGTACCCTGGTGCAATTGCAGCTCCTTACTTCCATTCAAATGTGGATAGTGCAGAAGTGCTGTATTATGTAGAAGGTGATTTTATGAGTAGAACAGGAGTTGAAGAAGGCTCTATCACAATTCATCCTCTTGGAATCCCTCACGGACCACAACCCGGCAAAACTGAAAAATCAATTGGTATGAAAAGTACAGATGAATATGCTCTTATGGTAGATACATTCGAACCACTTCACCCAACAACAAATGTGAAATTATGTATTGATGAAAAATACTGGCAAAGTTGGTTAGAAAAATAAATATTTAAAAAAAAGCACTTTTGATTAAATCTAGTATAAATAATTAAATAATATATGTTTACAAAATTAATTTCCCTCATATTCATATTATCTTTAAGTTTGGTATCTAAGCCAGATTCTGAATATGAAAATGAAATAAAACAATGGGATTTGAATAGAATCCAAAGACTTAAATCTGAAAATGGGTGGCTCAATTT
>JAYTXK010000365.1:0-4273 GCA_043743005.1 Ignavibacteriota bacterium | reverse complement strand
GCATAAATTTCATTTTTAAACTTTTTAAGACTAATTATAGAGTTATTATTAAGACCAGTTCTATATTCTTTCCAATCTTTATCATTTTTCCCTTTTACAATTACTAAGCTATCGCTACCAATAATTATATTATCATTAGTTACCACAATTGCATTTATATTTTTCTTAATATTGAAGTAAATTTGATCTGTACCATATAAAGAAATATCATATATTTTATTTGTAAACTTTGAATAAAATAAGCCACTACTTGTAGCAAAATAAATACTATTCGAATCTGAGTACATATCATTTAAAACTAAATTAGCTAAAACAATATTATTCTTTAAATATGGCGAAAATACAGAATTATAATATGATTTGTAATATCCACCAGTTTCTGCACCTACAAAAATATTTTTCTCAATTGCATTAAAGCATTTAATATTTGATTTATCTGTTTTAAAACTTAAAGTCCAATCCATTTGTGAATAAGTACTTATAGTATTTATAAGTAACATTGCAACTGCAAAAATGAAGGTTTTGTATATTCTTTTCATAATTTATCCTTTTTGAATTGCTAAATATAATACAATTTGAGGAAATTATAGCATTAAAAAAGAGTTAGCTCTATACAAATATTTAAGCTAACTCTTAGGAAATTTATTATAGCTATTTTAGTTTTTAACTATGACAGTTATATTGTGTGATGAAACACCCATATAATTAATTGGGCTTTAGAAATTAGTTGAAACTATATGAGAGAAGTTCTCTTTTTGAATCTAAAGTCATTGATTTTGTTTTTTTATCAATTAAATAAAACTCCATTTTAATAATTCCAATTCCAGGTTTTACAAATCTTTTATTTAAATATGAATATGTGCCGAAATCAGTTGTTTCAGTGCCTTCGTAATAAATAACATTTTTATAAGTTACATCGTTAAAAGAAATAGTTGTATCAATATTTTTTACTACTTGCACTTCTCGCATCAGCTTATAAGTATCTCCTACTTTACATGGATATTTAAATACTAAAAATTCAGGTAAAGTATCTAATCCCATATATTGATAAAAACCATCAGCTCCAATTCTATTGAGTTGCATATCGTGTGAAATTCCATTTGTATTTTTCCATGAACTATCACTAATATAATTATACTTTGTAAAAGTCCATTTGCTACCTTTCAAAATAGTATCTCTTAGACATTTCATTTTAAATGTATCTACTTTTTTTGAACTAAGGTCAGTATTTAGTATAATCCAGATATTTCCTGCTTTCAATGGAATTATTTCTATTGTACTATTATCAGATACAGAATTATTATTGCAAGAAAACAATTGAAATACTAAAGCTATTAAAACTAAATAGTAGGCTATTTTAAATCCTTTTAACATAATTTGACCCTTTTTGTGAAATATTAATTATTTGTTACTTTATTCTAAACAAATATATTAAAATATTTATTTAGAACTTTAATTATTTTTAAGTTAACTAAAAATCTTGAGTTAATCAAAAAGAAATTCTTTACCTTCACTCAAAATCACTTGCTTTGTAGCCATAAGTTTTTATCCAATAGTTTTGATTGAGTTTCAAGCCAGTAGCTTTGCTTTGTCTTATATCACGTTCAAGTTTTTGAGAGTAGTCCAAGTCATCAGCGAGTAACTTTGCTTTAGTTGAATAAAAAACAATTTCAAAATAGTTTATTCTTTAAATATGCAATTAGCTTTTGGGGCCAATCTTTATCCATACAAGGTCTTTCAATTAACAAATAATATACAGATGAAATTATTAAAGTAAAAAATATTACTACGATTGAATTAATAATTAAAGTAGGCAATATGTAATTTGAAAAATTATAATATTGAGAAAATTTAGATAAGAGTGCGATAAATGGAAAGTGAAGTAAATAAATTGAATAACACATACCACCAATTAATGAAATTACTCTAATTTTAAAAATACTATTCCAAATAGAATCAATAATTGAAATATAATAAAATATCAAAATAATAAAAGGATAAAATATTGCATTAAACAAGGAATCTTCGTGATTTGTAAAAAGAATAAGATAAAATAAAACAAATCCAATAATTGAAATTATATATCTATTAAACTTGGGTTTATCTACTGTTAGGTAAATATCTGCAAGTAATATTCCAGCTAAGAAAAACTCAATGAAAGTATAAATTGTAAGTATTTTTAAAGGAAAGTACCATTGCAAAATAGGAAAAACAAACATCATTAAAATTAATATTATACGTCTATAGAATACAGGTAAAATTAGTATTAAAGTTAATATAGGTGCTAAAATATAAAATTGTACCTCGATTTCTAATGACCAAGCAACCATTGTAATATATGGATATGTTTTGTAAATAATGTTATGCATATAAATCAAAGATGCTCCCAAACTTGGCAATAATTCCATAAATTTGAAATCACCTTTGATTATCAAAATAACAAAGAAAAAGCACATTGCTATAATATATGGTGGTTCGAGTCTTGTTAATCTCTTATAGAAATATGCTTTTAAATTGACTTTTTTTTCATTATGCAAATAGTGTTTTGCAAAAGGAAGTGTTAATATAAACCCACTTATTACAAAAAACAATTCTACCCCTTGGAAACCATTTTCAAAAATTTTATTTACAAAGTAGTAATCTTTTATATCATCTAACATTTTAAAACTTGGGTTATGTATAAAAGCATGACGAGAATGAAATATAACCACCCATATAATAGCTAAAAATCTTAATCCATCTATTTCAGGTAAATATTTACCCGAGCTTATTATTCTTTTGAATATTTTTTGTAATTCCATTTATAAATAATTGTGTGTTTTTTACTAAAATATATTTCTGCAATTTAATATAATTCCTAATAAACAAAAAGAAATTCTTTACTGTCACTCAAAATCGCTGGCTTTATAGCCATAGGTTTTTATCCAGTAATTTTTATTGAATTTCAAGCCTGCATCTTTGCTTAGTCTTATATCTCGTTCAAGTTTTTGAGAGTAGTCTAAGTCATCAGCGAGTAACTTTGCTTTAGGGATATTTATTTCATTTGTGAAGTTTATCTCAAAAATATATTTAATAATTTGATTGAGAGTTGATTCAATTATTTTAATATCAGAAGCGATTATTTCTCTACGTATTTCTTGATGAACGCTTGTTGCAGCAAAAGATCCACCACTTAGTTCTGTTGTAAGCGTTTGCGAAAGTATAGCTTTGGATATTTCAGCATTGCAAAGATTAATTAGCTCTTTAAATAAGGCAACAGAACTAACTCTATTAGGTTCGTGCAATGAAACTTCAATATCTGATGGAGTAACTATCACAGAATCTTGAACAAGCTCCATTAGTGAATTTGCTAATTTTTCAGCTTCTTGAAAAGTAGCTCCACGAGTATATTTGCCCAAGAGCATTGGCATACCATATTTTTCAGCCATAGTTACCCAAAATCTCATTGATCCACTTTTGAACTGTATGGGCCAATAACACTTCGAAAGCAATGCAACACCATAAGGATTATCAAAACTCGCTTCATGCTGTGGACAGATGATTTTATATTCAGGTGTGATTTCATCTTTTTTTTCTTGATATGATCTATATTTAAGATTACCTATCAAATCGAAATAAAACCAATCTTGAGGCTTTGCAACAATCTTCTCTGGAATAATGTAATCGCCTTTTTTCTGCCAATATATTTCCATTGGCTGATAACCAAAAAATACTGCTTCTAATATATCTCTAAATATTTGTTCCATATTAAGATTAGAAAATATTTGTTCAATTAATTCTATTTTATTCTCATCTGTGCCATTTGGCAAAATTGTTATTTCTGAATTAATGCTGCCACTCTTTCGTGATTGAATGCAGCTCCAAGCATGAGCATCATTTTTCAATACTTTATATGCTGATATTGTCTTACCACTTTTTTGAAGAATAGTATCAGGATTAGGTAATATATTTGCAAAGCTTTTGAAAAAATTATTTTCAGATTTTGCATATTCGTTAAATATTTGATTTTTCATTATAGTTTTTCCTTTATTTATTTCCAATTATATAGCCAAAAATAAAACTTCCAATTGAAGCAATTATTAGCTCAAACCAGTTTTTATTTTCATAATTATTTGTAATTATTTCTCTTTCTATTTTAAGTGTGTCTATAGATTTATTTATATTCAAATTAAAATTATTATCTGGATAAATATACGAAAGAGAAATTGTATCTTTGTTTACAATCGTCTCCAAGGTTGATTCAAAGGGCTTTGCAATAATATTACTATCTTTT